>JBATYU010000441.1:0-1990 GCA_049674245.1 Bradyrhizobium sp.
ATCGCATCCCGCCCCGCGTTTCGTGACGATCGCGAGCCGCCCCTCTTGTCGAGGCGGGACGGCAACGAATATAGACTGATTTGGGTCTTCTGAAAATCGGAATATTTTTTCAAAAGGGGCTAGACACGATTTCACTGATTTGCCCGTCGTGCCAAATCAAGACATGGATTCATCTCTGGGGAGGAACGGAAAGGCTGGGCATAGTTCCCCTGGGATCCCCGTTAGCTTTGGTGAGTGCGGTCGCGCGAGGGATGAAACACTCACTAGACGTGTCTGATCAACGCGCATGCAATCGGACTAGACGTATCCGATCAACGTGCAATCGGAGTCGGACCATAAATTCCCCTTGTTTCTGCCATTTTCTCGCCCAGACCAGACACCCGAATGTTCCGATTGCCCATTGGGTTGGGAGCTTTGAGGAGTATCTGTATGGCGAAGCCAGTCGTGATTGTAGTTGGCGCGGACAAGGGTGGGGTCGGCAAGACCACCGTTTCGCGAACCTTGCTTGATTATTTTAACGCAAACAACATACCGACCCGCGCCTTCGATACCGAATCTCCGCGCGGCACGCTGAAGCGCTTTCATCCCGAAATTACTGAAATCGTCGATTTGACGACGACTTCGGATCAGATGAAGATCTTCGACACGCTGAATGCGGCAAGCCCCTCCGTGACCGTGATCGACGTCCGCGCCGGTCTGATGTCGCCGACACTGGCGTCGTTGCGCGACATCGGATTTCTCGATGCTGCGAGGTCGGGCCAGATTACCTTTGCCGTATTCCACATGCTCGGCCCGTCAATTGCCTCGCTCGACGAAATCGCGGAGACCGCGAATTTCATGCAAGGCGCGAAATATTTCCTGGTGAAGAACTTCGTCAACGATACGCATTTCTTCGAATGGGACAAGAAGACCTACGATCTCTATTTCCGCAAGATCGGGGACGCCACCGAGCTCAGCATTCCCAAACTCAATGAAATGGCGTTTGAGCAGGTTGAAGTCGCCTCAGTGCCGTTCCTCAAATTCGTCGCCAACAAAGGCGTGAATGACGAGGCCGCAGACTATTCATTTGTGCTGCGCGGCTATGTCCGCCACTGGCTGATGAACGTCTGGCAGGAATTCGATCGTATCAAGCTAACCGATCTTGTCGGCTCCAGCAAAAGCGCGCGCATAGAGAGAAGAGCCAGCTAAACGTTTATTTGGCGGGACCGCGAGCCGTTCTTTCAATCCTGGTTTAGGCGCCAGTTCTTGACCAGACGGCGAGCGTTTTCGCGCGACTCCACTTTGTGTTTGAGCGCAAAGCGTTTCAATTGGAATTTTATTCGCTGCCGATCAGCTCATCGAGAAGCTGCTGATCCTGATCGTAAGCCCAGCACTCCCGAAGCAGACCGTCCCGAACGCGGAAGATCAGAATTCTATCGACTTCTACCGCTTTGTCGCCTTGTCCGAAGCAAACGCGCGCGAGTATGGCGCCGCGCGTCGGTCCGGCAAGGGTGTGTGCGACCGAGACGAGACGCCAATGCGTGCGTCGGCCGAGTTCGGCCAGGGTTTTGAGCGAGGCTGCTTTGCCGGCATGGTCGCCTGATAGGGCATTCCGGCCAAAGTAATGCAGGGTGAAATCGTCGTGATAGCAAGCTGCCGTCGCGGTCCGGTCGCCTTTGCTCCAAGCCGCGGCGTAGCGGTCGATCACGTGCCGGATTTCATCGATCTGGGTCATGAAGTAGCCTCCTGGAATGAATGGAAAGGCCCGGCAGGTCGTTGCGCGACGGCCCTTTGGCCGGCCCAAGACGGCTCACAAGACAGCTCACAAGACGGCCTCCCGCGGGACCGGAAACATCCAGCGGAAGTGATTTACGAGGACGGATGCTTCGTGCATGCTTTGACTATGGCGACGATCTCGGACACAGGCTTTCAAGAAACGGCAACGCTCGCCGCTTCCCAAGCCCGGCTCTATTCCTGGGGCGCCACTTGGGGAGCACGCGCGCTCTACCTG
>JBATYU010000442.1:0-17014 GCA_049674245.1 Bradyrhizobium sp.
TCAGCAACGAGATCGGCGATATCGCGCGCGCCGCCGAAGTGTTCCGTCGCACCCTGGTCGAGGCCGACGCGGCGCGGGAGGCAGCGGTACACGCCCTGGCCGAGCAGCGCCTGGCCGAGGAAAGCTATCGCAAGCTGTTCGAGGGCTCGGTCGACGGGATCTATGTGACGACGCCGGCCGGCGCGCTGCTCAACGCCAATCCGGCGCTGGCGCGCATCATGGGCTACGACACGCCGGAGGCTCTGATCAGCAGCATCAGCGACGTCGCCAGCACGGTCTACGTGCATCCGGCGGCGCGCGAGCAATACCAGTTCCTGATGCAGCGCGACGGCATGGTGCGCGAATTTGAATATCAGGTGCACCAGCGCGATGGCGGCATCCTCTGGCTCTCCGACAACGCCACGGCGGTGCGTGACGAGAAGGGCGAGGTGATCCGCTACGAGGGCACGGTGCGCGACATCACCGACCAGAAGCGAGCCGAGGATGCGATCGCCGAGGGGCGCCGCATGCTGCAAATGGTGATCGATACCGTGCCCGCGGTGATCAATGTCAAGAACCGAGAGCTTCGCTACGTCCTGATGAACCGCTACATGGCCGGCATTTTCGGGATCGAGCCGGCCGACGCCATAGGCCGCACCACCAGCGATTTGATGTCGCGCTACGGCGCGCAGAAGACCGACGAGAATGACCAGCGTGTGCTGAAAGCTGGCAGGGAGCTCGGTTTCTACGAGGAGGAATACAAGGATTCCTCCGGCAATATGCGGCAGTGGCTGGTGAACAAGCTGCCACTGCTCGATGCCGACGGCGAGATCGAGACTATCGTTACCGTCGCGCTCGACATCGGCGAGCGCAAGCGCGGCGAACTGGAGATGCGCAAGGCGAGGGACGCCGCCGAGACGGCGTTGCGCAATCTGCGCGAAACCCAGGCTTCGCTGATCGAGGCGGAGAAGCTCGCAGCGCTTGGGCGGCTGGTGGCCGGCGTCGCGCACGAGGTCAACAATCCCGTCGGCATCAGCCTGACGGTTGCCTCCGCGCTGGAACGCAAGACGGCAATATTCACCGATGAAGTCACGCGCGGTAATCTCAGGCGTTCGAGCCTCAATGAATTCCTGGACACCTGCCGCAGCGCATCATCGCAGCTCGTGGCGAACCTCAATCGCGCGGCCGAACTGATCCAGTCGTTCAAGCAGGTTGCGGCCGACCGCAACTATTCTGATCAACGCGCCTTCGACCTTGCCGACCTCACAGAGCAGGTGGTGATGAGTCTGCGGCCGGGATTGCGAAAACATAACCTGACGCTGACGGTCGATTGCCAGCCCAATCTCATGATGAACAGCTATCCCGGCCCCTACGGGCAGGTGCTGACCAATCTGTTCCTCAACGCAGTGGCCCACGCTTTTCCCGGCGGCAGGACAGGCACCATCGATATCCAGGCGCGGGAATCCGGCAAGGATAATGTCGAGATCATTTTTTCCGACAATGGGTGCGGCATGAGCCTCGATGTCCGGCGTCGCGCCTTCGATCCGTTTTTCACCACGCGCCGGGATCAAGGCGGCACCGGGCTCGGCCTGCACATCGTCTATAATATCGTGACGAACCGCCTCGGCGGCCGGCTCGATCTGGACTCGGAGCCCGGCGGCGGCACGCGGATCCAGATCATCCTGCCGCGCGTCGCGCCGCTGGAGCAGGCGGCCGAATAGTGTTTTCGGGCCGACGCTAATCGATGTCGACAAGCTTGCGCAGCGTCGCGCCAAAAATTTGGCTGGCCTTGCCGACGAGCGCCGTCCCGCTCATCACCGCCCGTGTATCGCTAAAGGTGCCGGACACCCCGATACCGACCGGGCTGGGGCCGCCGAACAGCGGATTGGCATCCGGACTTGAGGTGTGGCGCTGCACCAAAACCTCGCCCCTAAACGTGTTGTCCTTCACGGCGTAGGTGCCCGTGTAAAACAGATAGGCATCGCCGCCCAGGATTTTGCCATCGCGGAACATGACCACGCCGCTGCCCTTGCCGATGCGCCCATCCTGCAAGGTGACGTGAATCGAATAAAGACCGTTTTTCATGATGTCCCGATGCCCACCTCCGTTGCCCCTTGGAAGCCGGCCAACCTGTTATGCCAAAGCGCTGGCCGCACCGTCAACGCGCAGGTTGCCCACGAATCACTACGTCAAGTGTTAAACTGCCTAATATCGTCTCTGCGGTGTGACGCCGACATGACGGCACGCCGACAGGATTCTGAAGTTGGCCCGCGAAATGCATGGCCATTATCACACCAGGGGTAGGTGCTGGAGAAGGAAAACCGTGAGCGACTGGATCGATTCCGGCGGCCTTGCGCCGCGTCTTTGCAGTAACGCGTACGAAAGGAAAACTTCAACATGTAGCTGGCCGGCGCGTTGGAAGGCGCTGCTGCAAACCGCCTGTGCGGCCCTGCTATTGGCCTTGGTCTCCCATTTCGGACATGCCCGCGATCTCGACGGACGTTATGCCAGGGCTAACCCCGAATTGAAGGCCTGGTTCGACGGCTTGCGAAGCGGCAAAGGCCCTTGCTGCTCGGATGCCGACGGCACCGCAGTCAGCGACGTCGATTGGGAATCCGCCAACGGACACTATCGTGTCAGGCTTGATGGCGAATGGATCGACGTGCCCGACGAGGCTGTCATCACCGAACCGAACCGCGTCGGCCGCACCATGGTGTGGCCGATCCGCGGCTATCTCGGGGTGACGATCCGCTGCTTCATGCCGGGCAGCATGACCTAGGACGCAGAAGCGCAGGTCGCAGCACTGCTACGCCAATGTGATAGCGTCACATTTGGCGACCAGATTCACGCGTATTTCTTGTCGCGCTCCAAGAGCTCGATCGAGATGCCCTGCGGCCCGCGGATGAAGCAGATGCGTACGCCAGGCCTGATCGTGGTGGGCTCCTTGGTGAACTCGACGCCCTTCGCCTTGATCTCGGCGGCGACCGAGTCAATGTCCCTCACCGTCAGCCCGAAATGATCAAGCCCCTGATAGGGCGTTACCGGTGGCGTGTTGACGCCGTCGCCGGGCGTGACCGGCGCGATGAAGACGTTGGCGCCGCCGAGCTTGACGTCTATACGCCCCGGACCGCGGATGATGACACCGCCAAGAATGTTCTCGAGCCAGGCCGCGGTCGCCTCCGGATCGGGGCTGCGCAGGTGAACGTGGTCCCAGGTGACGATCGGCATCGTTGGTCTCCCACCGTTTCTTGGGCGCCGCGCTGTCGCAGCGCCGGGCATTGGCCGCGGCAGGTGGCTCACGGCAGATCAATCTTAGCGGCCGCGTTCTGGCGTGGCCATCCCCTCGATGCCGATCGTATCTGCGGCATCAGAAAATTGCCGCGTTCGGGTGCAACCATTTCGCGATTGGCTGAGTTAGATAGCCTGGCGGACCGTCCAGCGGCAATCGTCAAACAAGCCGTACGGTGCACCACCCGTGCGGCTTTTGACTGTGCGGCGCAGCAGGCGTGATCGAGACGCCGGGGGCTCGAGGGCATGGCTATGACAGCGGGTACGAGGTCGTGGTTTGCGAAAGTCCGGGGCTACCGCCAGACTGACTTCTCAGCGCAGGCAGCCGTTCTGCTGCCGGTTGTGACCATTGCCGGACTGACAGCCTGGATGGTGCTTTCCGGCGCGAGCAGCGCCAAGAGCCAATCGGTGAGCCAATCCGCAGCGGCGCCCGCGCCGGCGATCGCCGCTCCTGAAAAGACGTCGCTGGCCGATCCCGTGCCGGCGCCGACGCGAGATCCGGCGACACCTG
Organism: Bradyrhizobium sp.; assembly: GCA_049674245.1. Lineage (GTDB taxonomy): Bacteria > Pseudomonadota > Alphaproteobacteria > Rhizobiales > Xanthobacteraceae > Bradyrhizobium. The sequence continues at coordinate 3,779 of JBATYU010000442.1, forward strand.
CGCAAGCAACTCCGCCCACAGATCAGGCAACGTCGCCGGCCGAATCCCCACCACCGGAAGCTTCGCCCCTCGATGGGCTGAAGATCGCGTCGCAATCCTGGCGCAGGGGCGGGCTGGGTTCGAACGCGCTTGTCACCTTCACGCTCCGCAACAACAACGATTACGCGGTCAAGGATATCGAGATCGCCTGCGCCTTCAACCGCAGGGATGGCAGCCATTTGACCGACCGCACGCGTCTGATCCGCGACACCGTCAATATGAAGAGCCGCAAGACTTTCGCCCGCATGCATGTCGGTTTCGTCAATATTAATGCGAGCCGGGCGAAATGTTCGCTGGTCGCCGCCAGCCGCCTCTAGTGTTCCCAATCCCAAGTTCGCCAATGCCCGCCGCGGCGGGGACGCACTAGCTACTTGGCATTCGAAACCACACCGGGAATCCATGATTCCAGTGTGGTTTCGGTTCGGAAATCCTTTTTGGGGACTTGCCATCCGATATCGGGCACAGGCGCCGGCCGGTAGCGAAAAAGTTATCCCCGCCGTTGAACCGGATGGGTGGCGCTCGGAACAAATAGCAATATCTCCTGTTGAGTGAGTGGTCCGCGCGTGCGCGGGTGGAGCGAATATGCCCGTGTTGCGGTACTTTTTGTTTGTCGGGGGAGCATTGCTCGCAGTGCTGCTTGGCGCCAACGCGCTGTTGCCGCAGGAGGCACCGGCGGTGGGCAGCTTGACGTCCAGCGCCGAGCTTCCCACAATAAGGATTCATTCCGATCGGAAATGGCCGGAGCGGGTGGTGTTCGACACCAGCCAGCCCACGATCGCTGCCGTGGAGGTTGCAAGGCCGGATGTTGCCGTCGCGGCCACGGCAGTTACGGTGGCCTCGCCGAGGGCGCGCGTGCGCGAGGCCTTTGCGCAATTGCCGCTGTCTGAGCAAGTACCGGCGGTCGCGCCGGTGGAGCCCAAGAAGCCGGAAGTCAAACCGCAGCCCAAGCGCAAACTCGTGAAGGCGCGTCCTGTGCAACAGCCGATCCAGCAGCCGGTGATGCTGGTCGCGCAGCAACCGCATTTCGGGCTGTTCGGCAATACCTGGTGAGCGCGCGGGCCGGCCTAGCCGCTGCGGCAGGTGCTCTCGATCTTGGTGTTCAGCAATTTGTGCGCCCTCGATCTTCGCCATGAGATCATTCGGACCCAGATTTGAGTGGCGCGCCACGGTCGATGAGGATGGGCAATATTGCTTCGCCGTAGCGCTATGCCACGGAGGCAATATATTGTGAGCGGCGAACGTCCTTCGAGTCCCAAGGTTCCTGATGCTGTTGTATCCGCAACTGCCGAATGCATCCTTCGGCCGCTGCTGTTCCTCGCCGGAGAAGGCTGGGTACCCTCATGAAAATGTGCGTGTGTCTTCTAGGACTGTATCTGAGGTGCTTTCCGTCGCGCTCGAAATTGCCATTTCAATGACGGACAGAGATCGATTGTTCCGGGTTCGGTGGACCCGGTAAAGGTGGATACGGCCTGTCGGCGGGTACCGCCAGGGGCGTTCAAATTTCGGAATATGCGCGAGGTCGGATGAGCGCGAGCAGTTTGGACTACGCCCACGACGTATGATCGGCTCAATCAAGCGAAGGTGGCTAACGATGCTCCCGCTGGGCGAACAAATCCCGCTAGGCGAACAAATCCACCTGTGGCTTGTCCACCTTGACCAACTCGAGCACTCACAGATACACCATCATCGAGAGTTACTCAGCGATCAAGAGCGAAAACAAGAATCAAGGTTCTATCTTGAGAAGCATCGGCATCAATATGTAGTTACCCGCGCTCTCGTTCGCAATGTGCTGTCGCGGTACGAGGCGGTGGCTCCGCGGGATTGGATATTTTCATCGAACGCTTTTGGCCGGCCAGAGATAGCGAATGTAGCGGTTCGCGGATCCGGCTTGTTATTCAGCGTGTCGCACACGCATAGTTTGATTGTGTTAGGTGTTGCGAAGCGGCGAGCCCTGGGTGTGGACGTGGAAAACGTGCATGCGCGCGGTATCTCGATGGATATCGCTGAGCGGTTCTTCTCCGCTCGGGAGGCGGCAGATCTTGCAAAGGTGCCGCCAAAGGAACAGCGTGATCGCTTCTTCCAATATTGGACGTTAAAGGAGTCCTATATAAAGGCCCGGGGCATGGGGCTGTCCATCCCGCTCGATAAGTTCAGCTTCTATTTCCAGCATGCTCGCGATGTAAAGATTGCGATCCAGCCGGAGCTTGCGGACTGTCCCGAACGCTGGATGTTCTGGCAGTTTCGTCCTACGTCCGATGACCTCGTCGCAGTCTGCGCCGAACGAACCTGTGAGCAGCCTCCATCCGTAACGATTAGGAAGGCAATTTCGATGGATCTTGAAGATATCCTCGAAGTGCCATTTTGCCGGATCTCACAATAGCTGTCGATTTGTGCTGATGCTCACTTACGCGCGAACGCCTTACCTTTCTGGTCGTGCAGAGCGGTGTTCGCCAATGTCCGCTTCGCTCCGGCGCAGCGCTTAAAACCGATGCGGCGCATCGTCGATACCTCGTTGGCCTAGTTGCTATTGACCGGTCCAGACGGGGGCGACCGAAACATCGCATCAGGCCAGCTCCGACCTGATCGGCCGCCTTACACCACCGCGCTTGCGCCTTTCACGATACTTGCAGAACCACAACGTGTATCCGATCATCTGTTCTCTTCGCTGTCGGCCACGATAGTCCCGACGATGCGCCGGTCCGCGCCGGCGCCAGGAGCAGATCGCGACAACGCGGCGGACCGAAGCTAAACACTTGGGAGTGAACATGAAACTACTCAAATCTGTTCTGTCGGCTATCGTGCTCGGTTCGGTCGCGTTCTCGGGACCCGCGCTGCCTCAAGGCAAGCCCACGGTCGGCATCGCGATGCCTACCAAAGCCTCGGCGCGTTGGATCGATGACGGCAACAATATCGTCAAGGTATTGAAGGAGCGGGGTTACAACACCGACCTGCAATATGCCGAGGACGACATTCCGAACCAGCTCTCCCAGATCGAGAACATGGTGACCAAGGGCGCCAAGGTGCTGGTGATCGCGTCGATCGACGGCACCACGCTGTCCAACGTGCTCAAGCAAGCCAAGGACAGGGGAATTACCGTGATCGCCTACGACCGGCTGATCCGCGACACGCCCAATGTCGACTATTATGCGACGTTTGACAATTTCCAGGTCGGCGTGTTGCAGGCGCAGTCGATCGAAGATGGACTAAAGCTGAAGGAGGGCAAAGGCCCGTTCAACATCGAGCTGTTCGGCGGATCTCCCGACGACAACAACGCCTACTTCTTCTACAACGGCGCGATGTCGGTGCTGCAGCCCTATATCGACAGCGGCAAGCTCGTGGTCGTGAGCAAGCAGATGGGCATGGACAAGGTCTCGACGCTGCGCTGGGACGGCGCCACGGCGCAAGCCCGGATGGATAATCTCTTGAGCGCGTTCTACACCACCAAGCGGGTCGATGCCGTTCTTTCGCCCTATGACGGGCTTTCGATCGGCATCCTGTCATCGCTCAAGGGCGTCGGCTATGGCAGCGGTAACATGCCGATGCCGATCGTCAGCGGCCAGGATGCGGAAGTACCTTCGATCAAATCGATGCTGCGCGGCGAGCAGTATTCAACGATCTTCAAGGATACCCGCGACCTCGCCAGGGTCACCGCCGACATGGTGGACGCGGCGCTGACCGGCAAGAGCGTCACGGTGAACGACACCACCACCTACAAAAATGGTGTGAAGGTGGTGCCGTCCTATCTGCTCAAGCCGGTGATCGTCGACAAGACCAACTGGGAGAAAATCCTGATCGACGGTGGTTATTACAAGAAGGCGCAGATCAACTGAGGCGGATTGCGACTGAATGGACGGCGGGGGAGGCATGTTTCCCGGCCATCCATGCCTTCTTGCACGTTCCAGGGAGCCTGAATGACCATACTGCTTGAAATGCGCGGTATCGGCAAAGCCTTCGCGGGCGTGAAGGCGCTGAACGACGTCAATTTCACTGTCAAGCAAGGCGAGATCCATGCCCTGGTGGGCGAGAACGGCGCCGGCAAATCAACCCTGATGAAGGTGTTGAGTGGCGTTTATCCACACGGCAGCTATGACGGCAGCATCGTCTATGAAGGCGAAGAGAGGCACTTCCGCGACATCAATGATTCCGAGGCGCTCGGCATCATCATCATTCATCAGGAGCTGGCGTTGATCCCGCTGCTCTCGATCGCGGAGAATATTTTCATGGCCAGCCCGCCGTCGCGGTTCGGCGTGATCGATCGCGACGCTGTCTACAAGCGGTCGCAGCAGCTGCTGGCGAAAGTTGGGCTCAATGAGGCGCCGGACACGCTGGTCACTGATATCGGAGTCGGCAAGCAGCAACTGGTGGAAATCGCCAAGGCGCTGTCCAAGCAGGTGCGCCTTCTGATTCTTGACGAGCCGACCGCAAGCCTCAATGAAAGCGACAGCGCGGCGCTGCTCGATCTTTTGCTTGAGTTCCGCGCCAATGGCATGTCCGCGATCCTGATCTCGCACAAGCTCAACGAGGTGGCTCGTGTCGCCGACCGCATCACCGTGCTGCGCGATGGCCGCGCCGTCGATACGCTTGATTGCGAGGCTGGCGCTTTCGAGGAGGATCGCATCATCCGCAAGATGGTGGATCGCGACCTCGAGCATCGCTTTCCCAGGCGCGAGCCTGAAATAGGCGAGGTGGTGTTCAAGGTCGATAACTGGTCAGTTTATCATCCCCAGCATGTGGATCGGCAAGTCATCAGGAATGTCGAGTTCCATGTTCGTCGCGGCGAGATCGTCGGCATTGCCGGGTTGATGGGCGCCGGACGTACCGAATTCGCCATGAGCCTGTTCGGCCGTTCCTGGGGCCGCAAGATCACCGGCCGCGCCATGTTGCACGGCCGCGAAGTCGACCTCTCGACTGTCAGCCGGGCCATCGACGCCGGTCTTGCCTATGTCACCGAGGACCGCAAGCAGCTCGGCCTCCTGCTTGCCGACGATGTCCGCAAGAACATCACGCTGGCCAATCTCGACAGTGTTGCGGTCGGCCGCGTCATCGATGATATCAGGGAGTTGCAGGTGGCGAGCGATTATCGCGACCGCATGCGCATCCGCTGCTCCGATGTCTATCAGACGTCCGGCGACCTGTCCGGCGGCAACCAGCAGAAGGTGGTGCTGTCGAAATGGCTGTTTACCGATCCGGAAATCCTGATTCTCGACGAACCGACCCGCGGTATCGACATCGGCGCCAAGTACGAGATCTATTGCATCATCAACGAGCTCGCCGATGTCGGCAAGGCTGTCGTCGTGATCTCGTCGGAAATGCCGGAATTGCTCGGGATCTGTGACCGCATCTGCGTCATGAACGCAGGCGTTTTTGTCGGCGAGTTCGGGCGCGCCGAGGCAACGCAGGAAAAAATCATGCGCGTCATCATGCGCAAGGGCGAACGGCTGGTTGATAGAAGCCTGGAAAGAAGACTGGAAGAGAAGTTGCCGGGAGAGGCGCATCCATGAGCGACAAGACCGTGATGCTTCCCGAGGCGCGCAAGCATGCGGGCTTTCTCAAGGCCAACCTCCGCGAATACGGTATGTTGTTGTCGCTGTTCGCGATCATGCTGTTCTTCGAGTTCGCGACAGACGGCACGCTGCTGCGCCCGCTCAACCTCACCAATTTGGTGCTGCAAAACAGCTACATCGTGATCATGGCGCTGGGCATGCTGCTGGTGATCGTCACCGGCCACATCGACCTTTCGGTCGGTTCCGTCGCAGGTTTCATCGGCGCGATCGCCGCGGTGCTGATGGTGCACTACGGCGTGCATTTTATTCCAACCGCCATCGCCTGCCTCGTGCTCGGTGGGCTGATCGGCGCGGCGCAGGGCTACTGGGTGGCCTATTTCAAGATTCCGTCCTTCATCGTCACGTTGGCCGGCATGCTGGTATTCAAGGGGCTGGCGCTTGCCGTGCTGCAAGGCCAGTCGGTCGGCCCGTTCTCGCCGACATTCCAGAAACTCTCATCCGGCTTCATTCCGGAACTGTTTCCCGATGCCGGCACGCTCTACCCCACTTCGCTTCTGTTCGGCGCCATGCTGGCGCTCGGTCTGGTCTATGTCGGCGTCAAGACCCGCACCCGGCGCGCAAGCCACGGTGTCGAGATCGAGTCGACCGGTTTCTTCGTGCTAAAGAACGTGATCCTGTTCGGCGTGATTATCTATTTCACCTATCTCATCGCCTCGCATCGCGGCCTGCCCAATGTGCTGGTGATCATGATCGCGCTGATCGCGCTTTACGGCTTCGTCACCGCGCGCACCACAATTGGCCGGCAGATCTATGCGGTCGGCGGCAATGAGAAGGCGGCCAAGCTCTCCGGTATCAAGACCGAGCGGCTGACCTTCCTCACCTTCGTCAATATGGGCGCGCTGGCCGCGCTCGCCGGCCTCGTGTTCGCGGCGCGGCTCAACACCGCAACCCCGAAGGCCGGGGCCGGCTTCGAGCTCGACGTCATTGCGGCTTGCTTTATTGGCGGAGCGTCGGCCTATGGCGGTGTCGGGCGGGTCGCCGGCGCGGTGATCGGCGCGTTGATCATGGGCGTGATGAACAATGGCATGTCGATCCTCGGCATCGGGATCGACTACCAGCAGGTTATCAAGGGCCTGGTGCTGCTGGGGGCAGTGTGTCTTGACGTCTACAACCAACGACGCTGAGGTGCGGATTGGTTCGATCTGCACTGCGTGGCCGAGCTGCAGTGCAATTCGCGAATTTTCCGCTTTTGGCCACTGCATTTGGCGAACCGTTGGCACCCTCGCTGATCCGCGTTGTATTCTGTTGCTTTTCTAGGGACGGCGCCCTGCTGCACGAAGTGGGACGCTTTCGGCAGCCCTTGTGCGGACTGACGCGTGGGTTACACTGCCCTCCGAATTCCGGAGAAGGTCCAATGAATTCACGTCAATTACTGCGCGCGCTCGCCTGCGGCGCGCTGATGCTGGCTGTAGCGCCGCCGGTCCGCGCCGAAGGCACTTTCGATATTCCCGCCGGAGCGCATTTCAATCAGGACAAGCTTGCGAAGGTCACCGAGTTCTTCAAGAACGAGGTGGCGACCGGCAAGATCGCCGGCGCCAACGTCCTGATCGAGCAGCATGGCAAGCCGGTCTATCATGAAACCTTCGGCGTGCAGGATGTGGTGTCCAAGGCGCCGATCACGGACAAGACCATCTTCCGCCTGTCGTCGCTGACCAAGGCGATCAGCTCTGTGGTGGCGATGCAGTTGATCCAGGACGGCAAGATCAAGCTCGACGATCCCGTTTCGAAGTACATTCCCTCCTTCGCGGATATGAAGGTCGGCGTGGAGAAAAAGGCCGAGGACGGCACCAAGACGCTCGAACTGATGCCGCTGACCCGGCCCATTACCATTCTCGACCTGCTGCGTCATACCTCCGGCATCACCTATGGCTTCTACGGCGACAGCCTCGTCCGCAAGGCCTATGCGGCGGCCAATCTCTATGCGGGCGATTTCGATCTTGCCGAGTTCGCCGAGCGCATCGCCAAATTGCCGCTGCACAACCAGCCGGGGGCTCTCTGGCAATACGGCCATTCCACCGACATCCTGGCACGGGTCATGGAGATCGTGTCCGGAAAATCATTGCTCGAGATCGAGAAGGAAAAGCTGCTCGATCCGCTCGGCATGACCGACACCGGCTTCTTCGTCACCGAACCGGAGCGGCTGCAGCGGCTGGCCCAGCCGGTGCCGAACGACAGTAATTTCAAGGTCGGCCGCGAGTACAGGACCGAGGTCCGCCAGAAATGGGAATCCGCCAGCGGCGGCATGGTTTCGACCATGTCGGACTTCTCGAAGTTTGCGCAGAAGCTGCTCAATGGCGGTACGTTCGAGGGCAAGACCTATCTCAGCCCGAAGACGTTCGAACTGATGGCATCGGACCACATCGGCAAGGGCTCCGGTGTCGAGCGGGATTATTTCTATTTCCCCGGGGACGGTTTTGGCATGGGGCTTGGGCTTGCCGTGCGCACCGATCCCGGCAACGCCAAGCCGCCGGCGCCGGGATCGCTGGGCGAACTGAACTGGGACGGCGCCGCCGGCTGCTATATGGTGATCGACCGCAAGCAGGACATGCTCTTCGTGCTGCTCGAACAGACCCCTTCGGAACGCCAGCGCGTCCAGCGAACCCTCAAGCAGCTCGTCTATGAAGCGATGGAGAACTGACAGCGTTGCAGCGTGCTGCCTCGTTGGGGCAGCGCTTGCGATTGCCCTGGTTACCGGCCGGGCGCACGAGGTGCGCGCCGAATCCACCGCGCCGGTCGCGCCGACCTTCTCACGCGCAGCCCTTGACCGGATCGGGGACCAGGTTCGCAACGAAGTCGCGACCGGCAAGATTCCCGGCGCCATCCTGCTGATCCAGCAACACGGCAAGCCGGTCTATTTCGAATGTTTCGGCGTGCGGGACCCCGCGACAGCGCAGCCGATGACGCCGGACGCGATTTTCCAGATCTATTCGATGTCGAAAGCCGTCACGTCGGTTGCCGCGATGATGCTGGTCGACGAAGGCAAGCTGGCCCTCGACGATCCCGTGTCGAAATACATTCATTCCTTTGCGGACGTAAAAGTCGGCGTCGATCTTTCCGATGAAGCCGGACAGTATCCGCTCAAGCTCGAGCCGTTGAAGCGCCCGATCACGATCAGGGATCTGCTGCGGCACACGTCGGGCATCACTTACGGCTTCTTCGGCGAAGGCGCGGTGACGAAACTCTATGCCAATCCCCAACTCTACGCCGGCGATTTCGACAGCGCCGAATTCGCCGACCGGATCGCGGTACTGCCGCTCGCCGATCAGCCCGGAACGCGCTGGAACTACAGCCATTCAACCGATGTGCTTGGCCGCGTCGTCGAGGTGGCGTCGGGGCAAACGCTGTTTCAGTTCGAGAAGCAAAGACTGTTCGATCCGCTCGGCATGTCAGACACCGCGTATTACGTCGCGGATCAGGCGAAGTGGCCGCGCATCGCCCAGCCATTTCCCGTCGATCGTCAGCAGGTAGCCGGGATCAGGGACCCGACAGTGCCGCGGCGCTGGGAATCCGGCGGCGCCGGCCTGGTCTCGACGATCGCCGACTACGCCCGCTTCCTGCAAATGCTGCTGAATGGCGGCAAGCTCGACGGCAAGCGGTACCTCAAGCCCGAGACCGTCGCGTTGATGACGTCGGATCAGATCGGGCCGGAGACCGGGATCATTCACGACCCCTTCTATTTTCCGAACCCGACCAGCGGCTTCGGTCTTGGCTTTGCGGTGCGCACCTCGCCGCCGCCGAACACGACATGGCCGCTGGGTGAATACCGCTGGGACGCCGCGGGCGGCAGCTTCTATTTTGTCGATCCCCAGGACGACATGCTCGGTGTCTTCATGGTGATGGCCCCGACGCAGGGCGGACGTATCCAACTGGAGCTGAAGACGATCATGTATGAGGCGCTGGGCAAGGGAATGCGCAAGGATTGACGATTTTCCGGATTACGCTTCCGGCCTACGCCACGGCGTTTCGCGCGATCGTCTCCCGATAGAATGATGCGCTCAGCTTGGGCGTGCGGCGCTTCGTATCGAAGTCGACGCGGTACAGGCCGAAACGTTGTTCGAATCCATCCGACCATTCAAAATTGTCCATCAGACTCCACAGAAAGTATCCAATTACGGGCACGCCCTCGGATGTCGCGCGCTGCAACTGCGTTAAATAGTTACGCAGATACATGATGCGATCCACGTCATAGACAGTGCCGTCCACGGCTGGTTGGTCGCTCCCCGATGTTCCGTTCTCGGTGATATAGATCGATTTCACGTTCCACAGCTTGGCGACGTGGCGCGGCACCCAGTACATTACCTCGGGACCGGGCCGCAGCCAGCCTGCCTTCATGTGCGGAAACGATGCGGGAAACGGCGCCAGGGTGAAGCCGCGTTCGTTGTCGGCGGCAACGACGTAATGGTCAGGCGTGTAAACATTCAGTCCGATAAAATCGATCGGCGATGAAATGATACGCAAATCTTCGGCCGTGTATTTCGGAGCATCATCGCCGGCCTTTGCCAGGAATGCATCGGTATATTTTCCCTCCAGCATCACGGTCAAATAGCCGGCATTGAGTTCGCGCGTCGCAATCTCGGCGGCGCGGATGTTCGCAGGCGTTTCGATTGCGGGGATACAGCTCACGGCATTCTCCGCCGGACCGACGCTGGTCCCGGCTTGTCCGTGGGCCCGGATAGCTTGCACCGCGAGACCGTGTCCCAGCGCGAGGTTGTGACGGACCTGATTCAGTCCCGATTGGGATAATTTGAGGCCAGGGGCATCAGCGCCACTTCCGTGCCCCAAGTGAACTTGCCTGGAGCATTCGTTGATCGTGAAAAAGTGTTTCACGCGGTCGCTCAAACGTGCCGCGACATAGGCTGCATAATCCGCAAAGGCCTTTGAGGTGTCGCGCGAGGTCCAGCCGCCGAAGCGATCCTGAAGCGCCTGAGGCAGGTCCCAATGATACAGGGTCGCAAATGGCTCCATGCCGTTCGCCGACAACTCATCCAGCAGCCGGTTGTAGAAATCGAGGCCCCTTGGGTTTGGCGGGCCGGCTCCCTCCGGGAAGACACGCGGCCAAGCAATTGAAAAACGATAGGCTTTTGCGCCCAGCGCCTTCATCAACTGAACGTCTTCCCTGTAAAGATGATAATGGGCGGTCGCGGTGTCGGCGTTGCTGTGATCGGAGATGGTCCCGCGCGTGTGGGCGAAACGGTCCCAAATCGATGGGCCGCGGCCGTCTTCGTTGACGGCTCCCTCGATCTGATAGGATGAGGTCGCCGTCCCCCACAGAAACCCGCTCGGAAAACCGGAAGAGGCCCCCCGGTTCGGCACTCTGTCTTCGGCCTGACTGGATCCGGCCGACAGCGCCGATATTCCGAAAATCGACCAGCCGGTGATCCCGGCGAATTGGCGACGGGAAAGTCTTTTGGCCATCACGTCACGTGTTCGCGCTGGGACAATATGGCAGACACGGCGCTCACCCTTCGTACTCGGCCTTGATGCCGCTCGGAAGCGGATGCTACAAATTCTCATCAAATGGCGCAAACGGCGTGGCCGCCAAGCGACATGCTTGCTGAAGGACAGGACCATCGCCTTGCGCACGCCACTGGCGCTCTTCTTCGTTTCCCTTGGCGTCGTTGCGACGGTCTGGTGGTGGTTGGCCATACCGGCAATCTTGGTGCGCGCGCCGATTGATCCCGCGGCGAAACTGGAATGCGTTTCCTATGCGCCCTTCAGGGGCGACCAAACGCCGCATAACCCGGACTTGATCGTCAGCCCGGAGCAGATAGCGGAGGATCTGGGCGAGCTCGCCAAGATATCCAAATGCATCCGGACCTACTCCATCGACAACGGACTGGACAAGGTACCCGAACTTGCGTCGAGGGTCGGATTGAAGGTTCTGCTCGGAGTCTGGATTGGACGCGATCGCGCGAAGAACGCTCTCCTCGTCAACACCGCGATCTCACTGGCCCAGGATCATCCCGGCGCGGTCTCAGCGATCATCGTCGGCAGCGAAGTGCTCCTGCGCGGAGAGATGACTGCGTCTGACCTCCGGGAAATCGTCCGCTCGGTTAAAGCGCGCGTGGATATTCCCGTGACCTACGCCGACGTCTGGGAATTCTGGCTGCGCTACCCGGAGGTCGGCGCCGATGTCGATTTCGTCACCGTTCATTTTCTGCCATATTGGGAGGACTTTCCGCCCCGCGCCGAAGAGGCGGCGGCGCATGTGGATGACGTCCGCAAGCAGGTGGCGGCGGCCTTTCCCGGCAAGGAGATCCTGATCGGCGAAACGGGTTGGCCGAGTCATGGGCGGATGCGCGACGGCGCTCTGCCCTCCCGCATAAATCAGGCACGTTTCATTTCCGAGATTCTCGAGCGGGCGAGACGGGACAACTTTCGTGTCAATCTGTTCGAGGCCTATGACGAGCCGTGGAAGCGCCGGTGGGAAGGAACGGTGGGAGGTTATTGGGGCTTGCTCGATGGGGCCGATCGCAAGTTGAAGTATCCGGCCGGAGCGGCCATCAGCAACTACCCTTTCTGGAAGCTGCAGATGATGTGCGGGATGGTTCTTTGCATCTGCGTATTCGGAGCAGCATTACTGACGCTGAGGCGCCGGCCATCGTCGCCGCGATTGGCGGTATGGTTTGCGGTCGCGGTATCAGCGACCGTGGGTGGGGTTTTGTTCGGAATAAGCGCCGACAAGATGTTCCATGAGGGATACGGGTTTGGTGGTTGGATGGTCCAGGGCTTGCTGCTGGCCGCGGGAATAGTTGCGCCGCTGCTGTCCACCAACGCCTTGATGTCGGGGCGTGCGCTTCCGACGTTTCTCGAAGTCTTGGGACCGCCCAAAGGCCGAACTCAATTGTTCATAGTGAATATCCTGGGCATCGCGCTGATCGTGACGACGCTCATTGCTGCGCAAACCGCGTTAGGCCACGTGTTCGACTCGCGCTGGCGCGATTTCCCGTTCGCCGGCCTGACCATGGCCGTGGTGCCGTTTTGCACAGTGGCGTTCCTCAACCCTCCAAAATCAGGCACGCGCCCCCTTGCCGAGGCCGTGTTCGCGGGATTGTTCGCCGCTGCCGCGCTCTACATCATTTTCAACGAAGGGTCTCACAACTGGCAGTCATTGTGGACCTGTGCAGCGTACCTCGTGCTCAGCATTACGCTATGGCGGCCGCGCACCGTTGCAGTTGCCGAAACGGCATTGATCGCCGCGACAGCCGTCTTTGGCGAGGTCGGACCAGTGTCGCAACCCCAGGGACAGGTCATCGAACTAACCGGGCCAAATGCGCCAAACCGGCTCGTGAGGCGGAGATGATGAAATGAAGCCGCTCGGATTTCACCTTGGAGATGTTCAATGAAGCGGACGTTTCACCTCCTCGGACAGGCGGTGCCACTGGTTCTCTCATGGACCGCTATTGTTGAGATTGGGTTTCGGATGCAGCAGTACTTCGGTCCCCCGTACGGTGTGGAGGCGATATCATCAACCCTGAGCGCTTTACCGATCCTTGCTCCGGATTTGTTTGCCGGCCGCAAAAACAGAATTCAAAACTATTGCGAGCAAGATGATCCAACATCCTGCCGTCACGATCGAGAGGATCAGGCCGCGTCGCCGCGTCATTGAGCTTTCCGTCCAAACACGATTGAG
>JBATYU010000443.1:0-1762 GCA_049674245.1 Bradyrhizobium sp.
GGCAACGAATCATGGGAATATGAATTCTCCAGAATGCGCTCGAAGCCGATAAACTTTGTTCCCTATGTGAATGTCATTTATAGCGGGGCCGAAGGCGATAAGAAATCACTGGTGATTTTTTTCGACAAAAGCAAAGTCGTTCAGCAATACACGATCAGCACGTCGAAGGTCGATGTTAGCCGAGGCCTGATCACGCGATAGCCTTCGCGCCAACAGCGGTCGTTCCCTGAGAAGTAAGGTTTTGGCACATCGCGACATTTCGATGCGTTTCAGAAACTGGTCGCTATCGGGGCATAGCGGACATCGCGCAAGCCGCGGCGGAGAGCTCTACTGATTGGCGCAGCTTCGCGAATAGGCCGCACGCCTGCCCGGGCGCAAGCCAGCGGCCGCGCCCTCATCGAGGCAGCGCGCGACGCGATCGCTGAACGAGGGCCGCGGCGCCGGCCGGTAATCGTAGCTTAGCGGCGCGTCCATCTTCGGCACCACCGGCGCCTCAATCTTGGGCGCGGGAAGCGGCGGCGGCGGTGGCGGGTTGAACCGCGATCCGCCGGGGGCAATAAATTGTTGCGCCGAAGCGGCGCCGCCGGCAAGCAGCACCGCGACGACCGCGCAGATGATGATCGACAAATGCTTCATGGAGGATATGTCGTGACGCCGACGGCGAACCGCAAGTTAACTATTCTTCAGGCGCGTTCTCGATCGGATCGAACCGGTCGGCCTCGAGCCCGAGCAGGTTCCATGATTGCAGCATGTGCGGCGGCAGCGGCGCGGTGGCGTCGATCACGCCGCCGCGAGGATGCGGGATAACGATGCGGCGCGCCAACAAATGCAGGCGGTTCTGCAGGCCGCCCGGCAGTTCCCAGTTCTCCTTGTTGAAATATTTGGGATCGCCGACGATGGCGTGATCGATATGCGCCATATGCGCACGCAATTGATGGGTCCGCCCGGTGACCGGTTTTAGCGATACCCAGGCAAGCTTGTTCGCCGAGGCTTCGACGACCGCGTAATAGGTCACGGCATGGCTCGCGCCCTCGTCGCCATGCGCCGCGATCCGCATGATGGTATCGTCCTCGTTCTCCTCCTTGGCGAGGAAGGTCGAGATGCGGCCCTGCTTCGGCTTCGGCACGCCCGCGACCAGCGCCCAGTAGATTTTTCGCGCCGAGCGATGGCGGAACGAGCCGGTGAGCGCGGTGGCGGCAAAGCGGGTCTTTGCGACCAGGAGGCAGCCAGAGGTTTCCTTGTCGAGCCGATGCACTAACCTGGGCTTCTGGCCTTTGGCATCGCGCATCACTTCCAGCATCTGGTCGACATGGCGCGTGGTGCCGGAGCCGCCCTGCACCGCAAGCCCCGCCGGCTTGTTCAGCACCAAGACGTCGGCGTCCTCAAACAGCGTCATCGCCTTCAGCGCCTCGAGCGTTTTCTGCGCCGCCTCCGACAATGCGCCCAAAACCTTCGGCGCATCCAACCTCAGCGGCGGAATGCGAATGCTTTGTCCTTCCTCGAGGCGATCCTTGCTGTCGGCGCGCTTGCCGTTGACGCGCAGCTCGCCTTTGCGGACGATGCGCTGGATGTGGGAAAACGACAGGCCCGGAAACCGCGCCTCGAGGAAACGGTCGACGCGCATGTTGTTCTCGTCCGCGGTCACGACCACGGTCTGTACCTTGGTCGGAAGCGGCGGCGCATCGGGCGCGGGTTTGGCGGCTTCCGCAAAAGGCTCGCGCTTCTCGGCGCGCGCGGCCGCAAAACGCGGCGGCTTGCCGCC
>JBATYU010000444.1:0-2209 GCA_049674245.1 Bradyrhizobium sp.
GGGAAAACCCTGCTCCGTCGTCATTGCGACCAGCTGACCTGCCCGCTCATTCAGGGCTGAGTCGTCTCCGGTGAGCGAAAGCAGCAGGGTGCTGGTCGCCAAGCTTACAGCCAAAGATGGCGGATGAGCCAGTATTTGAGCCTCAGCGATTGCCGCGTTGCTCCGTGCCAACCCCTGCTGGGGAAAGCCAAGACAGAAAAGGGCATTTCCCAAATACGCCTGTGATAATGCGTGGGGGTGGATTCCAACCTGATAGACAAGTGAGCGGTGGGAGATCGGATCATAAAGCGTAAGCCCCGATTCCAGATGCGATCGGGATAACGCAAACCTGCCGGAAAACATCAGGTTTCGACCCGACGAGTAATGACCTAGAACGAGCCCGGCGGGATCGTTGCGCTGGCGGCTCAGACGCAGCAAATCTTCGTCCAAGCGCTGCGCCAGATCTAGTTCGCCGCGGACCGCGTGATAGCGCGACTGCCCAAAGGGAACCTGGAGGAACTCCGAGGGAGAACCAAGTTGCTCCCACAACTCTCGCGCGCGGGCATAGGCCTGGCCCGTTTCCGGCGCCGCCTGGCCTTTGACGGCAATCAAAGCCGCGCCCAAGTCGATGCGAAGTTCGAGCTCCTGTCGCTGACGTTCAGGGGTGTCGGGCAACAGCGCCAGCTGGTCCAATCCCTTTTGAAATTGCGCGGCCGCTTCCGCCATCGCTGAGCGGTTGACGGACCTATGACCGGCCTTACCCCAGTAGGCGATGGCGTTTTCTGCCAGTCCAGCCTCAGTGTAATGCTGCGCCAAGAGCTCGGGCTGGCTGTGCATCAGCTCGGGGGAATGAGCTTCGAGGGCTTGGGCGATCTGTCCGTGCAATTGTTGCCGGGCACGGCGCAGCAGGCTGCCGTGCGCCGCGTCCTGCACCAGCGCGTGCTTAAAGGTATAGACCGCGTCGGGCGACGTGCCGCGCTGAAACACCAGTTCGGAGGCGACGAGGCGGGCGAGTGCGGTTTGTAGCTCGTCCTCGGAAAGGCGGGAGACGGCGCGCAACAGCGCGTAGGAGAACTCGCGTCCGATCGCCGCGCCAGTCTGCGCCACCAGCCGCACTGACGCCGGGCGGTCGAGCCGCGCCAGTAGCGAGGCGTACAAGGTCGTCGGGATCGCGAATTGCGGCAGCCCGCCTTCGAGTACGTAGCGGTCCGCCTCCGCTCGCAGCAGCCCACTCTCCAGCACGCTCTTGGTCAATTCCTCGACAAACAGCGGCACGCCATCGGTGCGATCGGCAATCTGGTCGATGACGATGTCCGGGAGCGCCTTACCAGCGATTTGCGCCGTCAAGGAGATCCGGTCGCGCCGGTCCAGGCGATTGAGCGCCAGCATCGTCACCTGCGGCTGGCCACTCCAGGGCGGCTGGAACTCGGGGCGGAACGTCACGATCAGCAGCACCGGCAGGCGGCGGACATGCTCGACCGTGAGGTCGAGCATGTCGCGCGAGGTCGGGTCGATCCAATGGGCGTCCTCGAAAACCACGACCGCCGGTTGCCGGCGCGTCAAGCCCTCGAGCTGTCGGATCAGAGCATCCAAGATCCTTTCCTTCTTCCGCTGCGGACTGAGGTTTGGCAGAGGGTGGCGTTCCGAGGCCGGCAATGACAGCAGATCGGCGACGAATGCCACATCCTCGTCAGGCGGTGCGGCGCGGGCCAGCAGAGCCTCGAGCTTTTCCAGGCGCGAAGCGGGCGGGTCGTCGCGCGCGAACCCCGCTGCCCGCCCGAGCTGGTCGACAAACGGATAAAGCGCACTGTCCTGGTGATAGGGGGAGCAGAAATAACGCAGGCGCAGATATGGCTCGGCATGAAGGCGCTCCTCCAATGCCGCGGTGAGGCGCGACTTGCCGAGGCCGGGTTCGCCGGAGACCAGCACGACCTGACCGTCGCCCGACTTGGCGCGCTTCCAGCGCCGCAGCAGCAGGCCTATCTCCTCGTCGCGGCCGACCAGCCGGGTCAGTACCGAGCCGCGCAAGGCCTCGAACCGGCTCACGACGACGCTCTCTCCCAGCACCTGCCAAACGCGCATAGGCTCGGCGTCGCTGGTCGTGTCGATCGGGCCGAGATCACGGCAGTCGAACAGGTTGCCGATCAGGCGTCGGGTGGCCGGCTCGATTGCCACAATGTCCGGTTGCGCCAACAGCTGCAACCGCCCCGCCAGGTTCGGAGCATCACCG
>JBATYU010000445.1:0-13582 GCA_049674245.1 Bradyrhizobium sp.
CCGATGGCGCGCAACGCGAACAATAGCGCGGCTTGAAAGCTGTCGCCTGCCCCGATGGTATCCACGACGTCGATGGTGGGCGCCTCGACCTTCACCGAAGATAGGGGTGAGGATCATGGAACTCTCGTTTGATTCGTTCCTATCCGACAAAAAGGCGAGACAATGCCGGGCCGACATCGGAGTGGCGCGGAGGATCGGCGCCGGCGCGGCTGCATGTGAAGGCCGCGCAGGCCGCCGCAAACGACAGCGCTCGATCGAGCTCTCCGGCATTCACTTGCGCCAGTGCTCCACTCTTGATCCGTCCGATGGCGCGCAACGCGAACAATAGCGCGGCTTGAAAGCTGTCGCCTGCCCCGATGGTATCCACGACGTCGATGGTGGGCGCCTCGACCTTCACCGAACCCGTTGCCCTGTGCCACGCCTGGGCTCCCTTGATCCCATACGTGACGACGACCAGACTCGTTCCAGCCGCCACGAGCGCCTTTGCCCTTTCCTCGTAATCGCCGCCGCCATAGAGAAATTCAAAATCGACGTCCGACATCCGCACGATGTCGGCGGCGGCGGCAAATGCATCCATCTGATCGACGTAGCGGGCCTTGTCCCTGACCAGATTGGGCCTGCAATTCGGATCAAAGGAGATGGTGATTGACCCTCGTGCATCCTCGACCATCGCAAGCGCCTGGGCTGCCCCCTTTTCGTCGGTGAGCGTCGTTGACCCGACGTGGATTGCTTCGACTTCACCGAAATGGATGGAGTTGTGGCGATAGATCCAGTTTTTGGACGCCGTCGCCTCGTCATAGAAGGCATATTGCGGCTCGCCCGCGACGGTACGCACGAACGCGAGCGTGGTCTGATGATCGCTGCGCGTCGCATAGCGAAGGTCGACCTGCGATGCGAGCGCATGGTCAGCAATCATGCGGCCGAAAAGATCGGTCGAGATACCGCCGACGAACCCCGCCGGTGCACCCAGACGCGCCATGCCGATGGCAATGTTGAGACAGGATCCCCCGGCAACCGGTACGGCCGCGTCGCGCCCGTCAACAGATTTGACGGGCAAGAAATCAACTAGGGCGTCTCCGCAACTCAGCAGCATTGTTCAGCTTTCCGCCCCGGCATCGCCGATCGAATTCAAACCACGCATCGCATAGCGGCTTTCCCGGTCGAGTTGTCGCATCAGTCCATAGACGTTTCGCTTGCTTCGGTGGAAGTCCGCCAATCCCGGCGGCGTCGGTTCGCTCAGCCGCCCGATCGCCGACATCGAGGCCATTGCTTCGCCGATCGATCCGCAAGACCGCCCCGCGACTGCGCCCAGCATGGCAGCGCCGAGCAGCACGGGTTCCTGCGTCTCGGGAACCACAACGGTCACGCCCGTCGTATCCGCCATGATCTGGCGGACCAGCGGACTTCGTCCTGCGCCGCCGCTGATCACCATCAAGTTGCTGTCCACGCCGTACGATCGAAAAGCTTCGACGACATCAGCAAGGCCGTAGGCAAGCCCGCACAACCCAGCCACGAACAATCGCTCCATCGAGCCGATGTCGACGTCGAGATCCAACCCTGCGACGACCGCGCGGGAATAGGGATCGGCGAAGGGCGACCGGTTGCCGAGAAATTCGGGCAGCACGTGGATGTCACGGGCTAACACCGCCACCTCGCCCAGGCTTGCCACGCGCGAAACGATGCGCCGTTCAAGAAATTCCGGAATCTCCATGCCGGCCGCATGCGCGGCGGCGACAGCCTCGCCATGGGCGGGATGCGACCTGATGAGGTGATCAATGGCCGCGCCGGCGGCGGACTGTCCGCCTTCGTTGAGCCAGAACCCGGGAACCATTCCCGAATAATAGGGACCCCAGACGCCTGGGACGAAGCAAGGCTTTGGCGTTGTCGCCATGATGCAGGCCGAAGTTCCCATGATGTAGGCAAGGCGACGGCACACATCGACCTGCTCACCTGACTTGCCGCGTCCGCCGATCGTGCCGACGCCTCCGGCGTGAGCGTCGATCAGCGACGCGCCGACCGGCGTCCCTTCCAGCAGGCCGAAATCGTATGCCGCAGACGTTCTCAGGCCCGCGCCCAGCGGCGTGCCGGGTGCAACGATCTCGTTGCCAATTTTCGCATATTCGTCCGAGGCAAGATCGCCAAGACCCACGCGCTCAAAATAGCTCCCGCTCCAGCGCTGTTCGTGGGCGAGATAATTCCATTTGCATGCCAGTGTGCACATCGAACGCGCCGTCGAGCCGGTCGCGCGAAACGAAAGATAGTCGGCGAGGTCGAAGAAATGACCGGCTGATTGGTAAGTCGACGGCAGGTGCCGCTTCAGCCACAGCAGTTTGGGAATCTCCATTTCCGGCGAGATCGAGCCGCCGACATAGCGGAGCACGTCGTCTTGCGTCTCGTTGACCCCACGGGCTTCGGCCATCGCACGATGGTCCATCCAGACGATGACATTTCGTTGGATGTCACCGGACGTGCTGACCGTCAGCGGTTGGCCGGCGCCATCCACGACCACAAGCGAACAGGCCGCATCGAAACCCACGCCCTTGATGGCGGAAGCAGGAAGCGAAGCTTCCGCCATGGCCGCGCGGACCGAGGCGGCGCAGGCCGCCCAGATCTCGGCCGACGATTGCTCGACGACGCTGCCCGCCTCGTGCCACACCGTGATCGGATGCCGCGCAGCTGCGAGCAGACTTCCGTTCTCGTCAAATATTCCGGCGCGCGCGCTCGATGTTCCGACATCGATGCCGACGAAGGCCTGCTGCATGGCAACTCCGCTTCAGATCAGCGCCAGCTCACCAGCACGTATAGCCTCCGTCAACGAGGACTACGCTGCCGGTCATCAGGCTGGCGGCGTCGGACGCCAGGAACAGGACGACGGAGGCAATTTCGTCGACCTCCCCCATCCGGGCCATTGGCGTACCGCCGATCCAGGCATCGTACATCTGCGGGCTGTTCTTGACGAATGCGTTGAGCGGGGTTGCGACGTAAGTCGGCGCCACGGCGTTGACGCGGACGCCGCGGGCGCCCCACTCGGCCGCGAGCGACTTGGTCAGATGGTGCACCGCGGCCTTGGAGGCGTTGTAGTAACACTGCTCCTGCGGTTTGTTGACGATGAAGCCGGACATCGAGCCGATGTTCACGATGGAACCGGACTTCGCGTCCAGCATATGCTTGCCGAAGGCGCGGCAGCACCAGAACGTGCCATTAAGATTGACATCGATGACGTTCAGCCAGTGTTCGTCGGCGACACTCTCCGCCGGCGTCTCGCTTCGCGCAATACCCGCACTGTTGACCAGAATATCGATGCCACCATAACGGGACGCCAACTGATCGGCGACCTCGGACACCCGGCGCGAGTCCGTGACATCCATTATGACGATCTCGGCGTCCAGGCCCTTGGCTTTCAGGCTTGCGCACCCGGTACCGGCAAGCTGGGGGTCGCGGTCCGCAATCACGACCTTCGCCCCCGCCTCAGCCAGCGCTTCCGCGCAGGCCAGTCCTATTCCCTGGCCGGCGCCGGTCACCAGCGCGGTTTTTTTGTCCAGTTTGAATTTTTCCAGATACATCTTCTTGATATTCCTGTCTGTCTATCGCGGCGCAGCGCGGTCCGCTCATGTCCTGATCGCCCCACCATCCTTGTCGAACCGGTGCAGCCGGGCCGGATCGGGCGAAAGCCAGACGCGGTCGCCGGCTTTGAGGTTGAATTCTCCGATACAGCGTGCGGTGAGCATTCCGAGTTTGCCGGCGTCGACATAGAGGAAGGTGTCGCTGCCCAGATGCTCGGCGACCGACACGGCGCCGGGCCAGCCGTCGCCTTCCTTAGCGGTCCTCAGATGTTCGGGCCTGATGCCGAGCGTGGAGACGCCGGGCTCGCCGGCCGCCTCGCCGGACACGAAGTTCATCTTGGGTGATCCGATGAATCCGGCGACGAAGAGATTCGCCGGACGTTCATAGAGCTCGAGCGGCGAGCCGTATTGTTCGATTCGGCCGGCGTTGAGCACGACGATCTTGTCGGCCATCGTCATGGCCTCGACCTGGTCGTGGGTGACGTAGATGGCGGTAGTGGCGAGCTGCTTTTGCAGTTTCGTCACTTCAAGCCGCATCTGGACGCGGAGCGCGGCGTCGAGATTCGACAAGGGCTCGTCGAACAGAAACGCCTTCGGCTCGCGCACGATCGCGCGTCCGATCGCGACGCGCTGGCGCTGTCCGCCGGAAAGCTCGCGCGGCTTCCGGTCGAGATAGGGCGTGATATTCAGCGTGGCGGCGGCGGCCTCCACCTTGCGATCGATATCCGGGCGCGGAAGGCCCGCCATCTTCAGGCCGAACGCGATATTGCCGCGGACGCTCATGTGCGGATAGAGCGCGTAGGACTGGAACACCATCGACAGGCCGCGCTTAGCCGGCGGCACGTCCACCACGTTCTTGCCGTCGATCAGGATCTGCCCGCCGGTGACGTCCTCAAGCCCGGCGATCAGGCGCAAGAGCGTGGTCTTGCCGCAGCCGGAAGGTCCAACGAACACCACGAACGAGCCGTCATCGATATCCAAATTGGCGTCCTTGATGATGTTGACCGGCCCGAACGATTTCCGGACTCCCTGCAGCGTTATCTGGCCCATGATCTCTGGTCCCTTTGCTATTTGACGGCGCCGAAGGTCAACCCGCGGACAAGCTGCCGCTGCGTGAACCATCCGAGGACGATGACGGGGGCAATGGCCAGCGTCGAAGCGGCCGATAGCTTCGCCCAGAATAGGCCCTCGGGACTCGAATAGGAAGCGATGAAGACCGTGAGGGGTGCTGCGTTCAGGGTCGAAAGGTTCAGCGTCCAGAACGCCTCATTCCACGCCAGAATGAAATTAAGCAGCAACGTCGAGGCGAGGCCCGGAACGGCCATCGGCGTCAGCACATAAACGAGCTCGCGCCCGATGGTCGCGCCATCCATCCGCGCCGCTTCCAGGATGTCCCTCGGGATCTCTTTGAAATACGTAAACAGCATCCAGATCACGATCGGCAGATTGCCGAGACAAAGGATCATGACGAGGCCGGCTCGCGTATCGAGCATGCCCAAATCGCGGAAGATCAAATAGATCGGAACCAGCACGCCGACCGACGGCATCATCTTGGTCGAGAGCATCCAGAGCAGGACATCCTTGGTGCGTTTTGTCGGTGAAAACGCCATCGACCACGCCGCCGGTATAGCGATGATCATCGCAATCAGCGTCGAACCGCCTGCAACGATGATCGAATTGAAGGCATGGTGAAGG
Source organism: Bradyrhizobium sp. (assembly GCA_049674245.1). Lineage (GTDB taxonomy): Bacteria > Pseudomonadota > Alphaproteobacteria > Rhizobiales > Xanthobacteraceae > Bradyrhizobium. The sequence continues at coordinate 5,259 of JBATYU010000445.1, forward strand.
TAGTCGCTGCGCTCCTGAACCGTCGCGTAGTTCTCCGTAGTCCAGTGAAACAGCAGGAATTTTGGCGGCATGGAGAACGCATCAAGCTCGGTCTTGAAGCTCGTCAGGACCATCCACAGGATCGGCAAAAAAATCAGAAATCCAAAGAACCACGCTGCCGCCGTGGACACCCAGACGCGTCTCGCAGTTACCTTGCGTGCCATCGCCTACGCCTCCAGATTCCGCCCGACGATCCGCACCAGGAAGAACGCCACGATATTGGCTATCACGACCGCGACCAGTCCGCCGGCCGAGGCGTTGCCAACGTCGTACTGGATCAATGCCTGCGAGTAGATCAGGAATGCGATGTTGGTGGTCTGCAGGCCCGGGCCGCCGCCGGTCGTGACAAAGATCTCTGCGAACACGGTCAGCAGGAAGATGGTTTCGATCAGGATGACCACGGTGATCGGCCGCGCCAGGTGCGGCAAGGTGAGATAGATGAAGGTCGAAAACGCGCTCGCTCCATCCATCTCGGCCGCTTCCTTCTGCTCCTCGTCCTGCGACTGCAGCGCCGTCAACAGGATGAGCGTGGCAAACGGCAGCCATTGCCAGGCGACGATCAGGATCACCGCGAGCAAGGGCGCATCATTGAACCAGTCGATCGGGGTTGCGCCCGCCAGCGTCGCGATCCAGGCAAACAGCCCGGACACCGGATGCATCAAGAGATTTTTCCAAACCAGCGCGCTGACGGTCGGCATCACGAAGAACGGCGCGATCACCATCAAGCGGACGATGCTGCGCCCGACCACCTGCTGGTCGAGCAGCAAAGCCAGCGGCGTGCCGAGCAGGACGGTGATCGCGAGCACGGAACCGACCAGCACCAGCGTGTTCTGGAGCGCGGTCAGAAACGCGGGGTCGGTGAGAAAGTAGCGGAAATTCTCCAGCCCGACGAAGCTCCGGGCCTCCGAGTCGAGCAGGCTGTAGTGCAGCGTCGAAAAATAGATCGTCATCGCCAGCGGGACGATCATCCAGATGAACAGCAATGCAACGGCCGGCGTCAGCAGAGCCCTTCCAAGAACTTGGGTTTGCTGAGTCGCCATCACCGGCTCCTGCTGTACTTGAAAGGAGATGCGGCTGCCGTCCCTGCGCCGAGCGGCAGCCAAAAATGGGCGCTGCGGGCTATTTGATATAACCGGCGCGCTTCATTTCGCGTTCGGTGGCCGATTGCGCGGCAGCGAGCGCCGCGTCGACCGTCGATGAACCGGACAGGGCAGCTGAAAATTGCTGGCCGACGATTGTGCCGATACCCTGGAATTCCGGGATCGCCACGTATTGCACCCCAACGTATGGCACCGGCTGCACGCTCGGCTTGTTCGGATCGGCAGCGTCGATCGAAGCCAGCGTCAGCTTCGCGAACGGGGCGACCTTCAAATATTCAGGGTTTTGATAGAGCGAAGTTCGCGTGCCCGGCGGCACATTGGCCCATCCCTCTTTTGCGGCGACGAGCTTGGTGTAATCCTTGCTGGTTGCCCACGCGATGAATTTTTCCGCAGCAGCGGCCTTCTTCGAACCTGCGGGAATGGCGAGGTTCCACGCCCAGAGCCAGTTGGCATTCTTTCCAAGTCCCGCGTTCGGCGCCAGCGCAAAGCCGACTTTGTCGGCAACCCTCGAATCCTTGGGATTGGTCACGAAGGAGGCGGCAACGGTGGCATCGATCCACATCGCGCACTTGCCGGAGTTGAACAGCGCCAGATTTTCATTGAAGCCGTTCGCACTTGCACCGGGAGGACCGGCAGCCTTCATCACATCGACATAGGTCGTCAGGGTCTTCTTCCATTCCGGTTTGTCGAACTGCGGCTGCCATTTCTCATCGAACCAGCGCGCGCCGAAAGAATTAGACATCGCGGTCAGCAACGACATATTTTCACCCCAGCCGGCCTTGCCCCTCAGGCAAATTCCATACACGCCGGCGGACTTGTCGGTGAGTTTCTTCGCCGCATCGACGACGAAGTCCCAGGTCGGCTCTTCCGGCATCGTCAATCCGGCTTTCTGGAACAGGTCGGTGCGATACATCAGCATCGAACTCTCGCCATAGAACGGCGCGGCATACAGCTTGCCCGATACGGACACGGCATCGCGGATCTTGGGAAGCAGGTCAGCAGCGTCATAATCGGATCCGAGATTGTCAAGCGGAACGAGCCAATCCTTCTTGGCCCAAATTGGGACCTCGTAGGTGCCGATGGTCAGTACGTCGAATTGACCGCCCTTGGTCGCGATGTCGGTGGTAACGCGCTGACGCAGGACGTTCTCTTCAAGCGTCACCCATTTCACGGTCACGTCGGGATTTTTGGCAGTGAACTCGTTGGTCAACGCCTCCATGCGGATCATGTCGCCGTTGTTCACGGTGGCGATAGTCAGCGTTGTCTGTGCAATCGAAGAGCCTGAGCCCAACAGGGCAACCGCGCCCAGCAGGGCGCCAAGGATGTGTTTCACGGTAACCTCCCTATGACTTGAGCATATGCCCACGCCTTGCAATTATGTGCACACTGAGTTTGAACGGTGGCCATCAATGTGGACTTGCGCGCGCTGGTCCATTTGGCCGATCCCGACCAGCCGAAGGTGCGCCTTGGCTGCGACCGCGCTCACCTTGACGATCGGATCGATCTTAAGCATCTGGGCGCGTTCGCCCGCGGACGACATCAGAAATGGCAACGGCATCGGATAGTGACGCGCACCAGTCCGGTCCGCGAGACGCCCGACGGTATCGAAGAAGCTCGCCGAGCCGTCGGCCGAGATGTTTCCGACCAGCGACACGATCTGGTGATTGGGACAATCGATCCGCGAGACATGCTCGACGGCGGCCCGCACGGCTCTCCCGGTGCCGAGCGCCACAATCGTGGGCTTCTCGGCGCGCAACGTCGATCCCAGGACGTCCGCGGCTCGCTCGTCGCTATCGACCAACACACCGTCACAGGCGAAAATGATGAGATCGGGCTGGGTCATCGCATGTTTTCCGGACACCAATCAGAGCATATGCTCACGACATGGGCAACAACACATGAAATAGGCCCACTAAGGTGAAATTGCCAATCCGGCTAGGCGATCGGAACGATGCCGTCGATGACGTATTTCGCGCGCGTCAACTGAGGTGGCGTGCGGCGAGACGAGAAAGGCGATGAGGTCCGCCAGCTCGCCGGCTTCGAGGCTATCATGCCTTGCGCGCGTCCTCTTCGTTCGTCCGGCCGGGCTGCTTGTTCCGACAAATCGGCGGGCTTAGCTCTGCGCGCAGGTTCCGCTTAGCACTGAATTCGCCGAGCCGTGTCTCGATGTTGGCGCGCTTGTTCGCACCGATCGTGATACGGTCGCATTTTGGCGTCTATTTTTGAATTGACGGCCGAAAGCAAACGTAACCAAATCAATGTACTAAAGTTGTCCTCCTGGCAGGAGGCCCTCGTGAAGGAGCTCTCGAGCTACGTATTCTCGCCGCTGAGGGAGGGAGACATCGCTCGCTACCGGGGCTCCGGCAACGGTCTGGCGCCGATCCTGCTTGTTGCCGCGGAAGAAACGCCGCTCGGTTGCGTCGAGCGGCTTCAGCACGAATATGCGCTGAAAGCCGAACTTGACGCTCACTGGGCGGCGCGACCGGTTGCGCTGACGCGCTACAACGACCGCATGACGTTGGTGCTCGAGGATCCCGGCGGTGTGCCGATCGATCGACTGCTTGGCCGACCACTGGACGTATCGCATTTCCTGCGCATCGCGATCCCTCTCGCAGGCGCGCTCCGCCATGTACATGACCGAGGCCTTATCCATAAGGACATCAAGCCGGCAAATATCCTGGTGGACGCGGCAAACGGCGGCGTATGGCTGACTGGGTTCGGCATTGCCTCGCGTCTGCCGCGGGAGCATCAAGTGCCCGCGCCACCGGAGGTGATCGCCGGCACGCTCGCCTACATGGCGCCGGAACAAACCGGCAGGATGAACCGCTCGGTGGATTCCCGCAGCGACCTCTATGCCCTGGGCGTCACCTTCTACGAGATGCTGACGGGGCAGCTTCCCTTCAGCGCTGCCGATCCGATCGAGTGGGTGCACTGCCAAATCGCGCGGCAACCCATGCCGCCCGACGAGCGGATTGGGGGCGTGCCGGGGCCGCTCTCGGCTATCGTGATGAAGCTCCTCGCGAAGACCGCGGAGGAGCGCTACCAGACGGCGGCTGGCGTCGAGGCCGATCTCCGACGCTGCTTGGCGGAATGGAATGCGACCGGCCGCATCGGGCCATTTCCGCTCGGTGCGCACGACGCTTCGGATCGGCTGCTGATCCCGGAGAAGCTCTACGGCCGCAAGTGCGAGATCGAAACTCTGCTGGCTTCCTTTGACCGGGTCGTGGCGCAAGGCACGCCGGAACTCGTGCTGGTGTCCGGATATTCCGGCATCGGCAAGTCCTCGGTGGTGAACGAGCTGCACAGGGCGCTCGTGCCGTCGCGCGGCCTGTTCGCGTCCGGCAAGTTCGACCAGTACAAGCGCGACATCCCGTACGCGACCCTGGGTCAAGCGTTCCAGAGCCTTGTCCGCTCGCTCCTCAGCCAAAACGAGGAGGATCTTGGTCGCTGGCGGGTCTCCCTGAGCGAGGCGCTGGGCCCGAATGGTCAGCTCATGGTCAATCTCGTGCCCGAGCTGGAACTCGTCATTGGGAAGCAGTCACCGGTCGCGGAGCTGCCGCCGCGGGACGCGCAAAACCGGTTCCAGATGGTGTTCCGGCGCTTCCTCGGCGTATTCGCGCGCAAGGAGCACCCGCTCGCCTTGTTTCTCGACGATTTACAATGGCTGGATAGAGCAACGCTCGGCCTCCTGGAGCATCTGGTCACGCACTCAGAAGTACGGCACCTGCTGCTGGTCGGCGCCTACCGGGACAATGAGGTCAGTCCCTCTCACCCGCTTCTGCGGACGCTGGAAGCGATCCGCGCGGTCGATGCGAGACTACATGAGATCGTGCTGGCGCCCCTCCAGCTCGACGATGTTGGCCAGCTCATCGCCGACGCCCTCCGCTGTAAGCCGGAGCGCGCGCGGCCACTGGCGGAGCTTGTGCAGGGGAAGACCGGCGGGAATCCTTTCTTCGCGATCCAGTTCTTTATCGCGTTGGCCGACGAGGGGCTGCTCGCATTCGAACCCGTCGCGTCAGCGTGGCAATGGAACATCGATCGCATCCGCGCCAAGAGCTACACCGACAACGTCGTGGATCTCATGGCCGAGAAGCTGAAGCGGTTGTCTTCCACCACCCAGGAAGCCCTGAAGCAGTTGGCCTGTTTGGGCAATATCGCCCCGATCGCCACCCTGGCCCTGGTTCACCGGACAACTGAGGAGGCGATACACGCGGCACTCTGGGAGGCTGTTCGCGCTGACCTCGTCGTCCATCAGGATAGCGCCTACAAATTCCTGCACGACCGTATCCAGCAGGCGGCCTATTCACTGATTCCCGACGAGCAACGTGCCGATGTCCACCTGCGCATCGGCCGTGTGCTGCTGGCAAGCATGACGGCGGACGAGCTGGCTGAGCATCTGTTCGACGTCGCGAACCACTTCAATCGGGGCGCCACGTTGCTGGTCGACCGGGACGAGAACGCGCAGGTGGCGGCGATCGAGCTGCGCGCCGGGCGAAAGGCCAAGGCGTCGACGGCCTATGCGTCCGCGTGCGTATATCTCGTGGCCGGCATGGCCCTGCTCGACGAAAGCGACTGGGACAGCCACTACGATTTAACGTTCAGCCTGTGGCTCGAACGCGCGGAGTGCGAGTATCTGACCGGACAGTTGGCGTCGGCTGAAGCGCGGCTTTCGTTGCTGTCAACCCGCGCGCGAACCATCGTTGACTCTGCCGCCGTCACCTGCGTGCGCCTCAATCTCTACACGACCTTGGGCCATAGCGACAGCGCGGTCGAGGTAGGCCTGGACTATCTGCGGCGGGTTGATGACGGACGGTGGCCGATGCACGTGACAGCGGAGGTTGTCCGTCAGGTCTATGATCGGCTGTTGCAGCGGCTCGGGTCCGGCTCAATCGAGTCGCTCGTCGACTTGCCAGTGATGACTGATCCCGACCGGCGCGCGACCATGGACGTGCTCACGATGCTCACGTCGCCGGCCCTTTTCACCGAAGAGAATCTCTTCCGCCTGGTCGTCTGTCGGATGGCGGCCCTCAGCCTCGAGCATGGCAACAGCGACGGATCATGCCTCGCCTATGCGTGGTTGGGCAGCGTGCTGGGGATGTACTTCGGAGACTACCAAGCAGGGTTCCGCTTTGGCAGGCTTGGCCTGGATCTAGTCGAAAAGCGCGGACTTAACCGGTTCAGAGCGCGTGTCTACCTCGTTTTTGCCGTCCACGTCGTCAACTGGACGCAGAACTTGTCGATGGGCCGCGGCTTGCTGCGGCGGGCTTTCGAGGCGGCGCAGGAAACCGGTGATCTTTCTTATGTAGCCTATAGCTGCCTCGACCTGGTCACGAATTTTCTCGCGGCCGGAGATCCGCTCGTTGAAGCCGAACGGGAGGCCGAGAATGGACTCGAATTCGTACGGAAAATGTCGTTCGGACAAGCCAGCGACTGCATGATCGGACAGCTCAGGCTCATCCGCATGCTCCGCGGACTAAGGCCGACCTTTATATCCTTCGATGGCACGGAGTTCGACGAGAGCAGGTTCGAGCAACGTCTGGAGAGCAAACCCCAGTTGGCCATTGCCGCGTCGTGGTACTGGATTCGCAAGCTGCAAGCGTGCGTTTACGCCGGCGACTTTGCGGCGGCTGTTGCGGCTGCATCCACGGCTGCATCGGTGCTTTGGACGACGCCGACGCAATTTGAGCTGGCTGAGTACCATTTCTATGCGGCGCTTGCGCGAGCGGCGTATTGCGATATGGCCACGACCGACGAGCGGCCTCAGCATCTAGAAGCAGTAGCATCGCATCTCGATCAGATAGGAGTCTGGGCAGACAACTGTCCTGCAACATTCGCAAACCGGGTGGCATTAGTTGGCGCCGAACTCGCGCGTCTGGAACAGCGCGAACTGGACGCCGAGCGCCTCTACGAAGCGGCCATCCGCTCGGCGCGCGAGCACGGCTTCATACAGAACGAGGGCCTGGCCCATGAGGTAGCCGCGCGGTTCTACGCGGTGCGCGGCTTCGATACGATCGCCCACGCGTATCTGCGGGAGGCGCGGCGCTGCTATCTTCGCTGGGGCGCGTTCGGCAAGGTGCGGCAACTCGAACAGCTTCATCCGCATCTCCGCGATGCGCAAGTCCCTGCATCTCCCACCACTACCATCGGTGCGCCGGTCGAGCAGCTGGATGTCGGAACGGTGCTCAAGGCCGCACAGGCGGTGTCCGGCGAGATCGTCCTCGGTGAGCTCATCAAGACTCTGCTGCGGATCGCAGTCGAACATGCCGGCGCCGGGCGTGGCCTGCTTATCCTGTTCCCGGCCGACGAGCCAAAGATCGCGGCGGAAGCGACTACCGGCCGCGGCCAGGTCGAGGTCACACTGCGCCAGACAGCCGTGTCACCGGCCGAGCTTCCCGAATCCGTGCTCCATTACGTGATCCGGACGCGGGAAAGCGTGATCCTTGCAGACACCTTGACGCAGAATCCCTTCTCGGCGGATGAGTACATCTGTCAGAAGCATGCCCGGTCGGTCCTCTGCTTGCCGCTGGTGAAACAGTCGAAGCTGATCGGCGTGCTCTATCTGGAGAACAATTTGGCATCGCACGTGTTCACGCCCGCGCGGATCTCGGTACTGGAGCTGCTGGCGTCGCAAGCGGCGATCTCGCTGGAGAACGCCCGTCTGTACAACGATCTCGGGGAGCGGGAGGCCAGGATCCGCCGCCTGGTCGATTCGAACATCATCGGGGTCATGATCTGGGATTTCCAGGGCCGGATCATCGAAGCCAACCAAGCCATTCTCGACATGCTGGGCTACAGCCGTGAAGAGCTTATCGCGAGTCGAATGGGGTGGGCGGAGCTGACGCCCGCCGAGTGGGCCCCCGCCGACCAGGATGCGTTGGCCCAAGTCAGCGCGACCGGGAGCTGCCGGTCTTACGAGAAGGAATACTTCCGCAAAGACGGCAGCCGCGTGCCGATTCTGATCGCCGCCGCGCTATTTGAGTGGAAACGAGACGAAGGGGTTGCCTTTGTCATCGACATGACCGACCGCAAGCAGGCAGAAGAGAAGCTGCGCGAGAGCGAGGAGCGCTTTCGCGACTATGCCGAAACGGCCTCAGACTGGCTCTGGGAGACCGGACCGGATCACCGGGTCACCCGCATATCGGAGCACGTTGATGCGATTGGTATCGCGCCCTCACTGACAATTGG
>JBATYU010000446.1:0-4270 GCA_049674245.1 Bradyrhizobium sp.
GTTCGGGGCGCCGCTGGCCGGCGCCTTCTATGCCTTCGAGCTTGTGATCGGCGGCTACACGCCGGCCAGCCTGACGCCGGTCGGCGTCGCCGCGGTCGCCGGTTATTTCGTCGCCCATGCCTTCACGGTGCTGTCGTTCGGCGTCGGCGTCGGTCCGGTCGGCGACGTGCTCGGCCGCGATCTTGCCGTTGCATCGCTGCTCGGAATCCTCGCGGCGCTGATTGGCATCGCCATCATGCGCGGCGTGGCGCTGTGTGAGACATTGTTGGCGAAGACCCGCCTCTGGCCGCCGCTGCGCCCCGCGCTGGGCGGTCTTCTCGTCGGCCTGCTTGCCTTGGTGACGCCGCAGGTGATGTCGTCGGGACATGGCGCCCTGCATTTTGCCGGATTTGTTTCGATCCCGCTGACGGTCATCGCGACCATGTTCGTCCTGAAAGCGATCGCGTCCGTAGTATCGCTGGGCAGCGGTTTTCGCGGCGGGTTGTTTTTCGCTGCCCTGTTTCTGGGCGCGCTTGGCGGTCACCTGTTCGCCGCCGGCTTTGACGTGATCTGGCCGGGCCTCAACCTCAATCCGAATGTCTACGCGATCATCGGCATGAGCGCGCTGTCGGCCTCGGTGATCGGCGGGCCGCTGACGATGTCGTTCATTGCGCTGGAATCCACCGGCAATCTCTGGCTCACCACCGCCGTTCTGGTCGCCGTCATCATCTCGACCCAGATCACCCGCGAACTGTTCGGCTACTCGTTCGCGACCTGGCGGCTGCACCTGCGCGGCGAAACCATCCGCAGCGCCGCCGACGTCGGCTGGCTCCGCGATCTGACGGTGCGGAGCCTGATGCGGCCGGACGTCGCCACCGTCAATGCCGACATGAAAATCGAGGAATTCCGCGAAAAATTTCCGCTGGGATCGAAGACGCAAGTTGTCGCGGTCGACGCGGCCGGCCGCTATGCCGGGCTCGCGCTGGTGGCCGAGGCGCACGCGGTGGAAATCGGGCAGGCGGGCAAGCTTGCCGGCATCCTGCACTATCGAGACGTCGTGTTGCATCCGGTCATGAACATCCAGGAAGCCATCGCGGTATTTGATTCGGCGGAAGCCGAATCGCTTGTCGTGGTCGAAGGCGGCGAGGAATGGCGCCCGATCGGGATTTTGACCGAAGCCCATGCGATGCGGCGCTATGCGGAAGAATCCGAGCAGCGCCGGCGCGAGGCCATTGGCCATATTTGATCGGTGGCGCGAAGCGAGCCAAGAATAGGCGAAATTAACAAGAGCCGATCTCCAGGAGGAGACAGATGCGCAAACGGTTGGCGGCGCTGGTTGCCGCGTTGATTGGCCTGGCCTGGAGCGGCCCGGCCGCGGCGCAGGATTATCCGACGCGCCCGATCACGATGATCGTGCCGTTTCCGGCCGGCGGCGCCACCGACACCTTGGCGCGGTTTTTGGGGGAGCGTCTTCGGGCCATGCTCGGCCAGCCCGTCATCATCGAGAATGTCGGCGGCGCTGCGGGGAGCATCGGCGTCGGCCGCGCGGTTCGCTCGCCCGCCGACGGCTATAGCTTAAGCATTGGCACTTCCACCACGCATGTTTTGACCGGCGGCCTCTACAAGCTGCCGTTCGATCTGTTGACGGATCTTGATCCGGTCATTCTGATCGGCAGCGAGCCGTTATTGATCGTCGGCAAGAAGAGTTTTCCGGCCGACGACCTCAAGGGCCTGATCGCCTGGCTGAAGGCCAATCCGGACAACGCATCGGTCGGCATCGCCGGCGTCGGCGCCACCGGCCATCTCACCGGCATTTCGTTTCAGAAGGCGACCGGCACCAAATTCCAATTCGTGCCCTATCGCGGCAACGGGCCGGCGATGCAGGATTTGCTGGCCGAACAGATCGACTTCATGATCGAGCCGTCGTCGAACTTCAAGGCGCTGCTCGCTGCCGGCAGCGTCAAGCCATTCGCAGTCACCGACCGGACCCGGCTGCTATCGTCGCCGGATATTCCGACCGCGGACGAGGCGGGCTTGCCGGGCTTCTTTGCCTCGCTGTGGTACGGGCTATGGGTGCCCAAAGGCACGCCGAAGAACATCATCGCCAAATTGAACGCCACCATGGTGCAGGTACTCGCCGATCCCTCCGTGAAACAGCGCCTCGGGGAACTCGGGATCGAGATCACGCCACTTGCCCAACAGTCGCCGGAAGCCCTGCTTGCGTTCCAGAAGGCCGAGGCGGAACGGTGGTGGCCGATCATCAAGGCGTCCAACCTCAAGGTGGAATAGGCGCACCGCGAAATTGGCGCATTCGCGCGCTTTCCTTGGCTGGATCGCGGAGGGTTCCGCCCATGAAAGTTCGCGCCATTCAGACCGGCTTCGTCCGGATCAAGACCGCGCAGGTCGCCCGCCCGACCGTGTATCTGCCGACGCACGATCCGCAAGCCGACGGGCGGCTGGCGAAACGTCAGGTGGCCGCAATCGGTGAAGCGGCGCGGTCTATCGCGCGGGCGTGAGATTTCTGCCGGCATCAGGCCTGCAGATCAAACGACCCATCGATTGATTTGCTCGACGGGTCATCGACAAGGGAGGTCAACCATGAAGATCGTCGTGATCGGCGGCACCGGCCTGATCGGCTCGAAGACCGTCACCATTCTGCGCCAGGGCGGCCACGAGGTCGTCGCCGCCTCGCCCAAAAGCGGAATCAACACCATCACCGGCGAGGGGCTCAAAGAGGCCATGGCCGGCGCGCAGGTGGTGGTTGACCTCGCCAATTCGCCTTCATTTGAAGACAAAGCGGTGCTGGAATTTTTCAAAACTTCCGGGCGCAACCTTCTCGCGGCGGAGGCGGCTGCAGGCGTCCGGCATCACGTCGCGCTATCCATCGTCGGAACCGACCGGACGCCCGACAATGGCTATTTCCACGCCAAGGTCGCCCAAGAGAAACTGATCGAGGCCTCCGGCATCCCCTACACCATTATCCGCGCGACCCAATTCCTGGAATTCCTCGGCGGCATCGCCGCTTCAAGTACGGATGGAAATAAGGTCAGGCTCTCGTCCGGCCTGTTCCAGCCGATCGCGGCGGATGACGTTGCTCCTATCGTCGCCGAGGTGGCGCTCGCGGCGCCGCGAGGCGGCATCGTCGAGATTGCCGGGCCGGAACGAGCACCGTTCAACGAAATTGTTGCCCGCTATCTGAAGGCGGTGGGCGACCCGCGCGAGGTGGTGTGTGACCCCGAGGCCCGATACTTCGGCGGCCGCGTCGAGGAGCGTTCGCTGGTGCCGTTGGGTGAAGCGCGCCTCGGCCGCATCGGTTTGGACGAATGGCTCCGCCGCTCACAGGCAGCAGCCTGATCCGCAACCATCGGGCTCCATGAAACGAATCCTCTGCTCGCCCCGGATGCGCGGGGTATGACGACCTTGTGCGGCTAGATGAGCGAACGCGAAATCCGGGGGCGGGCACGACGCCAGCCCGCCGCGATCAGTGCAACGCCGCTTGCCAGCGCGCGGGCGTGAGGCCGTAGGCGCGTTTGAACTGCCGCGACATGTGGCTCTGGTCGGCAAATCCGGCCGACAACGCGGCATCGACGAGTTCGGCGCCCGACTTCATCGATCGGCGCACCGAATCGAGCTGCCGCATGGTGCGAAAGCGCGACGGGCTGGTGCCGAAGGCCAGCCGAAACTGCCGCGCCAGCGACCAGCGGTCGAGATCGGCCACGCGCTCCAGCTCGGCGATCGAATGGCGTTCGGCTGGGCGGGCTGAGATCAGCGCGCGGACGCGCAGCAGGCCGGGAAGCCGAAGCGCCGGCGACGCAGTCGCGGGATCGGAGGAAGCGGCGAGCAGAATGTCGGCGACGGCGGCAATGATTTCGGCCCGCGCGAGCTCATCGATCGGGCTCTCGCTCTCCCAAGCGGCTGAAAGCGCATTGTTCTGCTGCGGCGCAAGATCGATCACCGGGGTCGCCACGAACGGAAGCGGCCTGCCGCCGAGCGCCGCCTGAACGAGGCCGGGATCGACATAGAGAATCCGGTAGGCAAAACCATCCTCGGTGCCGGCGGCGCCGTCGTGCAATTCGTCGGGATGCAGGATGTGACACTGGCCGGGCAGGCAGTGCCTTTGCTCGCCGCGGTAACGAAAGGTCTGGACTCCAGCCAGCGTAATGCCGATGGCGTAGGTGTCGTGGCGATGCGGCGCGAACGCGCGGCCGCGAAAGTGTGCCTGCAACCGCTCGATGCCGTCGCATCCTTCGCGCATCGAGATGCGGGCTGCGTTGCGCGCGGCGTCCGAGGC
>JBATYU010000447.1:0-1736 GCA_049674245.1 Bradyrhizobium sp.
CCGCAACGCCAGCCCCTGCGGCGGGGAAACCGGCCGCCAGCACCAAGCCGGCGAAGAGCAAACCCGCCAAGAAGGCCGCGAAGAAAAAGACCGCGAAAAAAGCGGCCAAGAAGACCAAGAAGGCTGCCAAGAAGACGGTCAGGAAGACCGCTCGGAAAACGGCCGCGAAGAAGAAGCCGGCCAGGAAGACTGCCAAGAAGGCGGCCGTCAAGAAGAAGGCGGCCAAGAAGCGCGGAGCCAAGAAACGATAGCGCCGGCGCGCTCATGCTCGAAACAAAAACCCCGCCATTTGCGGCGGGGTCCAGTCGGGAGGAGTGAGCCTTTCGGGCTCACGGTAGAACCTTGGATCAGGCGGGGATGCGCTCTTCGTGCTCGTGCGGCTCGCGCAGCACATAGCCGCGGCCCCACACGGTCTCGATGAAGTTGCGGCCCTCGGAGGCGTTGGCAAGCTTCTTGCGCAGCTTGCAGATGAAGACGTCGATGATCTTCAGTTCGGGCTCGTCCATGCCGCCATAGAGATGGTTCAAAAACATTTCCTTGGTCAGCGTGGTGCCCTTGCGCAAGGAGAGCAGCTCCAGCATCTGGTAGTCCTTGCCCGTCAGATGCACGCGCTGGCCACCGACCTCGACGGTCTTGGTGTCGAGATTGACCACGAGATCGCCGGTCTGGATCACCGACTGGGCGTGGCCCTTGGAACGGCGCACGATCGCATGGATGCGGGCGACCAGTTCGTCCTTGTGGAAGGGTTTTGTCATGTAGTCGTCGGCGCCGACGCCGAGACCCTTGACCTTGTCCTCGATGCCGGCGAGGCCGGAGAGGATCAGGATGGGGGTCTTGATCTTGGAGACCCGAAGCTGCTTGAGCACGTCGTAGCCCGACATGTCCGGCAGGTTGAGATCGAGAAGGATAATGTCGTAATCGTAGAGTTTTCCGAGATCGACGCCTTCTTCCCCGAGGTCCGTCGTATAGACGTTGAAACTCTCGGACTTCAGCATCAACTCGATCGACTGCGCGACGGCGCTGTCATCTTCAATCAGCAAAACGCGCATGCCAGTTCCCCATAGTCGCCGCTCCGGGCGTCAGGTCGGCCGCATTTGCGGCACTCAAAACGCCTTTGAACAACTGATTCGGATCCTGACCACTTATGGTTAACAAACTCTGATTCGAGTTCGCAAGCTCTATAAGTGCAATTTTTATCGAATCGCCCTAAGATATTGCGTCGAAGCAGCTTTTCTTATCCGTACCGGTTCAAGCTCCACATTAAGAGGCGGGTCTAACCGACTCCCGCGACTCGGTGTTCCTTCTGAACAGTCGAGCGCTCTCAGTCACCAAAGACACAGTGACGCAATGATTAACGATGCGGGTAAACACGGAGTTAAGCGCCGCGGCGAAATACGCCGAAACTTAAGGTTTTCGCAATGAAGGCGCTCGCGGAACAGATCGGCGACATCGATGGCGTCAATATATATGGCCGGGTGGTCGGCGTACGCGGCCTGATGGTCGAGATCGCAGGTCCCATTCACGCGATGTCGGTCGGTGCCCGCATCGTGATCGAGACCGGCGGCAACCGCTTTATTCCTTCCGAGGTGATCGGCTTCTCCGGGAACAACGCCGTGGTGATGCCGTTCGCCGGGCTCGAGGGTGTCAGGCGCGGCTGCCGCGCCGTCATTGCCAACGCGGCAAGCCAGGTGCGACCTTCGCCGGCCTGGCTCGGCCGGGTCCTCAACGCGATGGGC
>JBATYU010000448.1:0-1913 GCA_049674245.1 Bradyrhizobium sp.
CCTATATCGCGAAGTCGGCCTGAAACAAAGACGCGCTGTGATCTAGGTTACGTATTGCATCTCAAGAGACATGATAACGTGGAAATTGTTGGTCAGGATAAAAACGACGGGGTTCGATCATGCCCGCCATATTGGACTTACTCTACCGTGAATTCTGCCGTGCGCGCCTCGCGGAAATGCGGCAACAGCTTCTGATTTCGACTGAGAGCCAGGCAGTCCCAGAAGCGAATCGCGATGTCGACTATGGCGGCTCCGCTAGTCGGGATAGCGGTTTTGGCGACGATAGGACAGCCACACAGAACGAAGCTCGCCACATTCACTGAGCGCGACAAGGACTTTCATTGGTCCCTCTTCAGTTTTCGTTTTCCCCAATGATGGGTCTTGCGGTCCAGATTGAACTCACGAACATGGTGGCGGTTTAGTGCCCGCATGATGCCGATCCGCGCGAACATCGTCGGCCCGCCGTGCGTCGCGACCAGGATCAGGGCTTCCATAGCGGCCTGCCATTCGGGCGCCGCGTGCTCGGTCTTGGGCAACCTAATTGGCAATTTGAGGTAGTCTTACCCGCCTGTCAGTTGATCTTCCATGTTATTGGCGACCTCCTCACAGACAGACGCCAACTCAAGCATCTCATTCTGGACGGCAGGATCATCGGTCTGCTCGGCAAGTTGCTGGTACATGGTCGCTTGGTCCCGGAGATAGTCAGCCCAATCCATGCTCGCACAATCCGTTGAGGGGACGTCGACAACGATAAGCACGAAGCCGGGGAATCGTTCCTGCCTAAAAGTAAGGCCCCGGAGCCGCCGCGCTCCGAGGCCTGCGAGCCGGTGCGGTACGTCCGCGCACGACGGCTATAGCTTCTGATATGGCATCGCTGGCGCTGGTGTCAAACCGGGCAGCGCAGCCTGCCCGACGCCGTCTGAATGGTGTGCCACCCGTCGCGGCTTACGGGGGGTCGGATTCTTGATCCGGCCCGACGGCGTACCAGCTAAGTTGCAAGTTGGCGGAAGTTGAATTGCCCGCGACCAGCATACAAGAGTCCCACCCCTCGGGTGCAATCGGAAAGCGGCTGTTGGATCACCCGCCGCTTTTTGACCCGTTTCAGCGGTACCTCAAAGCGCGGGTGCTCGCCGTCGAGATCGAACAGTTCATCGCGGTGCGCGGCCAGCAGTTCGCCGGAGCGAAGCATGGTGGCCAACTCGAATTTCAGAGCGAGCCGGGTCTTGCGATCCCAAGGCAGATCGTTGCGGTCGAGGCCGTGCCAGAAAATCCTGATCTCGTCCTCATGGATGTGTCAGCTATGTCTCCGAACATCTGTCAGTGATCTGTCCGGGCCGTACAGAAAGCGGGGTATGACGATCATTTGCTGCGGCCACAGCTCCGGCACCTTGGTCATTTCCCCGGCCACACCGGCTTTCGCTTCTCACCAAAAGCCTTGAGGCCTTCCTTGGCGTCCTCGGTCATCGCCAATAGCGCGATCTGGCTTTCGGTATAGGCGATGCTTTGGTCGAACGACATCGAGGCGATCGCGCGCATCGCGTATTTGCCGCGCCGGATCGCGGTCGGCGATTTGTCGACGATGCGGCCGATCAGCCACTCGACCTTGGCGTCGAGCTCGGCTGCCGGCACGACGTAGTTGAGAAGTCCCGCGGCCTGCGCGGCGTTGGCGTCGAACGGCTCGCCCGTCAGCGCCCATTCGTTGACGAGGCGCAGTGGCGCGATTCCGTGCAACAGGCTCATCACCTGCATCGGGAACACGCCGACCTTCACCTCGGGCAGCCCGAAGATCGCGTGGTCGGCCGCGACCGCCATGTCGGTCATGCACAACAAGCCCATGCCGCCGGCCATGCAGACGCCGCCGACCCGCGCGATCGCGGGTTTTGTGGCGTCCTGCGACAGCCGCAGCAAGTCGG
>JBATYU010000449.1:0-3101 GCA_049674245.1 Bradyrhizobium sp.
ATGCCGTAGAACGGCAGCCCGCGCCAGGTGTTGATGATGATGATCGAGACCATCGCAAGCGTCGGATCGCCGAGCCACGATGGCCCCGGCTTGGGCCAGCCCAGCGCCACCCTGAGGCGGTTAACGACGCTGAAAGCCGGGTCGAGCATCCACAGCCAAGCGACGGTGCTCAGTACGGTTGGAACGATGAACGGCAGCAGCAGCAGCGCCCGCACCAGGTTCTTCATGCGGAAGTGCTGGTTCATGGCCAGCGCCAGGCCGAGCCCGCCGACCATCTTGAGCAGCGTCGCGACGCCGGTATAGATGAATGTGTTGATCGCCACCCGCCAGAAGATCGGATCATGCACGTCGGTGACGAAATTCTTCAGCCCGACGAAGGTGCCGGTGTGCGCGACCGGCCGATCTTCCAGGCTCAACAGGATGCCGTAGAAGAACGGATAGCCGACAAGCGCCGCCAGGAAGGCGAGGGGCAGCGCCATCATCAGCCAGCTGAAGACGCTTTGGCGGTCGAGCACCACCGCGAGCGACGCACGCCGGCGCGCCGCACGGGCAGGTACGAGTAGACGCTCGGATGCAATCGTCATGTGTCAGGCCGAGCGATAGATGCCCTTCAGTTGAGCCGCGGCGTCTTTTATGACCTCCTTGGTCGACGCACCGGCACAGGCCTTGGCAAACATGTCGATGACGACGTATTTGGCGACGCTTTCGGCCAGTTGCGGACTCGCAGGAGCGGGCCAACCCGGCAGATGGGCATTTGCGAGCGCATCGCGGAAGGGCAGGTTGCGCGGCTCGACGTTCCACATCGGCGCATTGTCGTAGCCGTGCAGCAACGGTTGGTAATAAGAATCCGCGATCGCGTACCAGCCGCCCAGTTGCTTCGGCTGCATCAGCCAGCGCATGAAGGCGCGCGCCTCCTCCCGGACCGGCGAGAAACTGAAGATCGAATGGCTGATCGAGTTGAGCAGGTGGAAGCGTCCCTTCGGCCCCGCCGGGTTCATCGCCTGGTCGGTGACCTTGCCGATCTCGGGAAACTCGCGCTTGGCGAACCACAGGATGCTTTCGGCATTGTTGGTGCAGGAGATCTGCTCCGCCATCCACGCCTTGTTGTTGCTCACGTCGGTCCAGCCGAGGACGTCGTCGAGCATCGTGTCCTTGAAGAACTTGCGGCAGAAATCGACTGCGCGCGCGGTTTCGTCCGAATCGATGACCACGGTCTTGCCGTCGGCTGCCACCTCGGTGCCGCCATAGGACCACAGCAGCGGGTAGAGCCAGCCGTGGTTATCGCCGAAGCCGTGGCCGAGCTCGAAGCCGAAGGGGTGGTCCTTGGCCTTCAGCTTCTTGCCGATCTCGTAGAGTTCTTCCCAGGTCTCCGGGAACTTCTTGACTCCGACCTCGGCGAACCAGTCGGTGCGCCAGTTCATCAATTGACCGATATTGCTGAAGGGGATTGCCTTCCATTTGCCCTCCACGACAACGGCCTCCCTGCCGGCGTCGTACCAGCCGCCTTGCGCCTTGCCGACCTCGTCGGCGATGTCGCCAACGTCAAGATATTTGTTGCTGAATTGGATCACCTGGAGCAGGCCGTTCATCGTGATGTCGGCGCCTGATCCGGTCTCGGCAATCGTGCTGATCCGCGTCGGCAAGCTGCCGACACTGGTCACTTCGTAATTGACCTTGATACCGGTCTCCTTCTCGTAGGCCGGGGCAAGCGTGTTCGCCACATATTCGTCGAACGGTTTGATAAACGAGCTTTCGTGCAGGATGGTAATGGTCTTCTCTGCAGCGCCCGCCGGCAAAGGCCGGCTCAGCGCCGCTGCGGTGCCCGCGGCCGCGATCTTGAGAAATCCCCGCCGGTTCGTCAGGTGATTGGTTGCCGGCCCTGTCATACTGCTCCTCCCTGAGTTGATGTCCGGGGGCTGATTGCCCGCTTCTTTTCGTTTGGGGCGCAACACTACAGCAAGATCGGATTTGGCACAGTGAGGAATCGCGGCCGGGCTGCGCGTCCTTAGTATCAGATGGTTTTGACTGGTTGAGCAGCTCGATAATGCTCGAGGCACCGTACTCGCAAGAAGGACAATATTGTTGACGGAAGTGAGATTGTGCACGCGTTGAACCCGAGGTCGCCTATGGGTCAAGTCGGAAGAACTCGATCTGAGCAAATGTCTTCCGGGTTACCCCTGAAAGTGGACATCGCTCGATACAGTTGGCATGTCGCAAACGTGCAGAACCGGACCTTTCGCCATCGGCGCTTTTGACCCGTCTTGGGCAGCGCGCAGTTCGCGTTCGAGAACGCGATCCTGCCGTGGACATCAATGGCCTGCCGATCCATCTCGCCCTCCCGCCACGCGAGAAGGCGCCAATTGGCCCGAAATTTAGTTCGAGACTGCTTTCGCCTTGCGGACGAGCACGCTGTCGCCGTTCCGGCTGATTTCGAGCGCACCTACCGGGTGTGGTGTTGAGAGAACCACACTCTGACTCGGTGCAAGAACAGACACAACACGGATCGGCATTCCCGCCATGCCCTTGTGTGTACCGAAAACTTAAGCTCTGGCGTAGTGGTGGTGAAGTCCGCCAAGGATGGCGTGTGATTTGATGCTTCCGATTCGCTGAATAGGACGCGAGATAGGAGCATCCTTGTTCAGGGAGCGATGGGTCCTCATATTGGCGCAGATGCACCTCGCCCAAGACAATGATGTGGTCTACACACTCACGCCGGATCGATCCGATCAGCCGTTCGGCAAAGCCGTTCTGCCAGGGCGAGGCTGGTGCGGTAGGCTTGTCCCGGATGCCCATGGCGCGCAATCGGCGTGTGACGACGCTTCCATAGATCCGATCCCGATCACGGATGAGGTGGCGCGGAGCTTCATCCCAAGGAAAAGCCTCCGTGATCTGACGTGCAACCCATTCTGCCGTGGGATTTGCTGTGACGTTGGTCCAGACGAGCTCTCTGCGGCCGAGCCGGACGATGACGAAGGCATAGAGCAGGTCGAAACCGATCGTCGGAACAACGAACGGGTCCATGGCGACAATGTCTGGCGCGTGGTTATGCAAGAAGGTCCGCCATCCCTGGCTGGGCGGCCCCCGCCGTTTGATCATGTAAC
>JBATYU010000450.1:0-2171 GCA_049674245.1 Bradyrhizobium sp.
ATCCGTGCGATTCCCTTAGGATCTGACCGATGCCGCTTTTGGCGCGGCGCGCAGCATCCGCAACCGAACGAACCTGGGTGTACTTTCGAATGAACATGTACATGAGGCCACCCTGCGTCTCAGTTCCAGCCCCAAGGCATCAAAGCATATCGGGCCGCTGCTGGACTAGGGCCTACTTCCGAGATGGGTCAATCGCAACGTTTCGACCGTCGGCCGGTGACTTCCGGTTTACCCCAATCAACGGACATCGCGAGACCGGCCCGGCCGGTCCGGTTCATGCCATTAGCGGAAGTGAACGCACTCATTCGATCACCTCGTCGGCGGTGGCGAGGAGCGTTTCTTCGCAGTCGTACCGTCTTGGACGTCGCCGACGCCGCGCCCTCCGGTTCCGCATTGACACCCTACGACGAGGAGCACCTTGTCACGTATCTGCGCCTGCTCGATGCGGACGCCGAAGGCGCCGACTGCCGGCGTCGATGTGGAGTCGATCGCTCGCGTCGGCAGAGAACCGCTGGACTCCTGATTGCCAGCTAATCCCGTTCTAGGTTCTCCGGCCCCCGCTCGCAGCATCACGATCAGCGAGCGATAAACCGCGACAACTCAAATATCCCCCCGCTTTAGATGGGTCCGATCCCCATCTGGAGGACCGACTGATCGCACGTCACGCGATGCCCGGATAAAGCGATTGGAAATCGTGGTCCAAGACCTTGTTCTCCTTCCGGGTGCGGGAGGGGAGGACAGACGGAGGTGGAGTTAAAAGGACTCGTGTGAGCGGGCGTTAGACGTCGCCGGTCTCCTCAAGGAAGTGGAATACAAAACCCCACGTCGCCCCCCAATCCTTTTAGCAACGAGATCGCAGCACCGGACATCGAAGCCGCGGCTAAAGCCAGCGCTGAATCCGCCGTTTGATTGTGGCAGGATAGCTGGCTTGAACCGGGCCGCCGTAGGCGCATATTCGACGGATGTTCGAGCAGCGACCAACTTACATGGCTCGAAAAAATCCCGGATCTGGCTGGGTGGTCGATATTCTGTGGCCCGATGGCGAAACGGAAGTAATCAAGGGCTTTATTGCGGAATATGACGCGGTTAAGTGGATTACAGAGCATGAGCACTCTAAGGCGTGGCAGGGAAATACGAATGACGGGCCACCCAAGACGCCCTAGGGACGACCCCAACGTCTAGGCCAGCTTCTTTCGCTGCAACTCGGCTAGGCGTACTTGAAAGATGCCGATCTGCTTACGCGCGGAATAACGATCTGAGCCGGCCGGCAGTCTCCGCGCAGATTCGAGCAGCACTCGAGCAGCTCTTCCAGTTCTGCTATTTCAGATTCTTTGGTTGAGCGCGTTGGCATCGTCGGGAGGCCACTGTGTAGAGCAGCTCGGAAGCGGAGCGGATTCGATCACCCGCACATCCGGCTTTTACCCGAGCCACTATGCGCCGAAGGCGACTCCGGGCAAGACCAAAGTCAGCAGCGCGCTGGCCAAGGCCCAATTCGGGCCGCCAGTACACGCATGTGCGCCTGGGTAATAGGTCAGTTTGATTGTGGCAGGATGACTGGCTTGAATGTCAGCCCCGTAGGGTCATATTCGGAGCATGGCCGACAAACGCCCCAAGCCACCGACCGACGAAGCCATGAAGGCAACGGCGATCTCCGAATGGGAGGGCGAAGGCGGTGCTCCAAGCGATCCAATCGAAGGCTTCGACTTTATCGACTATCAAGACGGAAGACTGACGATCCAAGTCGATCAGCGCATCCTTAAAAATCGACGCAGTATTGAGGCTCTGGAGGAGAAGATGGTCGAGATACTGAAGTCGGGCCCCGACGCAGTAGATGTCGTTCCTCGGAAGAGATGGCGGCCTGGTGCGTGGTGATGCTGCCGGCCGCTGTTCGCGTTCGCTGGCATCCTGAAGATCCTCTCCAAGCGCTGCGGTCGTTCGGGATCGCATTCAGCCGTCCACAATGGCCCGTTCACCGCAGATGTACTGCTCGAGCTGAACAATGATAAACTTCTGATCACCTATTATGCTCTTGACGAGATCGCCGATTGAAACAATGCCAATTGCCTTTTTTCCCTCAAACACCGGCAGATGGCGCACGCGCTCCTCGCTCATGACGGCCATGCATTCGTCAACGGATTGTCCTGACTGTGCAATGACGACGTGTCTTTCCA
>JBATYU010000451.1:0-2421 GCA_049674245.1 Bradyrhizobium sp.
TAAAATATATGCTTGACTTCAAAGGCCCCATACAAGGCCTGCTCGGGCTTCACTTTGTTACGGCCCATCGGATCGCTCAGCAGCCCAAGGCCGCCTTTGTCGCAGGGCTCCGACCCAGCCAGTTACCTGACCGAGTCGCCTGCCAGCTTCCGGACCAATCGACAATTATCCGGGTGAGACCCTCCCTCACTGATAGTTCGCGCCCTCGGGGCGCACGGTCATTCGCGTCGCTTCCGCGGTGTCGGCTGTGAGTCCGCTTTGCCCCCAAGAACCGACATCGTCAGTTAGATTGGCCACGTCAGAAAAGTGCCAGAAGGCGACGTTGGCCACTATTCGATCACCTCATCGGCGAGGGGTAAGAAGCTTTGGCGGCATTTCAACCCCGAGGCATAAGCTCGAACTTATCGGACAGATTATGATCTCCGGAAGGTCGCCTTGGTTTCAGGCCCTTGAGAATACGCCCCGCATAAACGCCCGCTTGGGAATGCCCAATGGCAACGAGCAGCGCCTCACACTGCAATCGAACTACGGCGTTTCTGTTGGCTGTGGAAGCCTACCTCATTGCAATCGCGACAACGCCGACAGAAGGCGGTCGCGGGCGATTTCGTACGGGAAGTCGCTGCGGTTGGCGAGCAGCACCACGCCGACCTTTCGCGCGGGTACAAATCCGATATAGGCTGACGCGTTGTTGAGACCACCAGGTTTGTCGACGATGGTTATCCCGTCTACATAGACGATTTCCCAAGCCATCGCCTGTCCGAGTTCTTGACTGACACGGATCATCTCCCGCTGGGTCATCTGTAGTGCCTCAAGTAGCTGCGGATCGGCCGCTCCGGCACCGAAGCAGGCGTCGAGGAAAATGGCGAGATCTCGCGCCGACGAAAACATCTGTTCTGTGCCGGCGAAATTAAAATAGCTCTGCTGGTCGCCCGGTGCACCGATTGGCATGCCGTTATATAAATAGCCTTGAACGACGCGTTGCATGAGTTCCGGCCTCAGGATGGAATGGTTGTCTGGCCCGCGTTCGGGAAGTAGCGTCGAATTCATGCCGAGAGGCTTTAGGATACGGTTTTCGATAAGCTCACCAATCGGAAGCCCATACCGACGCTCAAGCGCGAGTTGCAACAGCACGTAACCGGCGTGTGAGTAGATACGTTGCCTGCCCGGCTCTTCGCCGGCGTGTGGGGTCCAGGAGTTGAGCACGTCGATGAATTCGTCGAAAGAGTATGATTTACTCGGCCATGGCGGATGGTCCGTTGCTAGCGAAACGCCGGAAGTATGGCTGCTAAGCTGCCCAAGCGTGACCCGACGAATGTAGTCACCGTGCAATTCGGTGACATACTTATTGATCGGGTCGTCTAACCTCATTTCGCCACGAAGGGTTCCGAGCGCAACCAGTGTCGCATCAAATACTTTGCGCACAGACGCTAAATTGAACAGCGTGTCCGAGGTGATTTCCCGTTTCTCCGCTCGACTAGCGAGGCCGTAATTAAAGAACCATGTATGGCCTGCGACATAGACTGCGGATGCGAGTCCGCCTGCGTCATTTTCTATCGCGACGGGGGCAATGTTGTCCTCAACGATATCTCGAACCTTGGCGTCCTTGTCAGGGTCTGTCATGGCGATTTGCGGCAGACCGAGCAGGACGCAGGCCAGAAGAGAAAGACCGGCGGCGAATACGGTGCGCCACCAGCATCTCATCGAGGTTGTTGCCATTCGATATGCATCCTCGATGTACGGCCAAGCGCCAGGCTCCCGCGCAATCGGCGGACGTGAACAAAACGGACGCGTCCCGCTGGGGAGTAAGCCGAAACCTCAAAAGACACTTCGTTGGGGAATGGTGGCGTCATCGTCATCGCAATGTCCACCTCTCCAAAACGGGATTCTCCATCAGGAGTGGTAATACGCAGGCACCTCATCGCCGACCTCCATCGCTCCCAGCCTACCATATGGAGGCCTCGAGTACCTGCGTGCAATGTCCGAGATGGGTCCCTCAAGACCACAGCCTTGCGCCCATAGGTCGTCTTGTAGCTTTCTGGCCCTCGAGGTGGGTTTTCTCTTTTAAAAAAACTGAAAATTTTGAGTATGAATCAGGGCCACCGGTCGGCAGGGAAAGGCACCCAGAGATTCGACCACCCCCGGTAGCGTCAGTTGCCATGTGCCAACCATTAGTTTTGGGCCTGTTTCATGAACCCGGCTCCTCGACTGGCACCGTGTAGTTAAGAATCAGGCGGCCGCCGTCGGGATAGGTCTGGCCGGTGATGTAAGACGCATCGTCGCTTGCGAGGAACGCCACGACGGAGGCGACTTCACTTGGTTCGCCACCGCGCCCGATCGGCGTTCGCGATAGTACGCTGCGCCGCGCATCTTCGGATGAGAAGATCGCTGATGCTACCATATCCGTCAAAATCGTCCCCGGCC
>JBATYU010000452.1:0-3400 GCA_049674245.1 Bradyrhizobium sp.
GACACTCACAGCCTAACCTGATTTGTGTCCGCACTGTGAACGCACAGAAAGTTCTTCGTTGTCCCTACCGCAAACCGAAAACGGCTGACCGGTGGCGCGAATCGGTTGATATTTGCTTCCGATGAGCGATCTTTGCAGGTTGATCTGGTGTGCCCTGATCGGACTGTTCCGGTCACGGGCTGCATTGGAAGCCGAAATCCTTGTTCTTCGACATCAGCTCAACGTGCTGAGACGCAAAGGCCCGAAGCGGTTGTCGTTCAGCAACATTGACCGCATGGTGTTTGCTGGGCTCTATCGTCTGGCTCCTGGGGTGCTGGACGCTTTGAAAATCGTCACACCGGAGACGGTGATCCGCTGGCACCGGGCTGGCTTCCGAGCCTATTGGCGCTGGAAATCACGACCGCGCGGAGGCCGGCCGAATACACCGGCGGGGATTCGCCAACTCATTCGGGAGATGAGTGTCGCCTACCCGCTTTGGGGAGCACTGCGGATACATGGCGAACTGCGCAAGCTCGGCATCGATCTCGGGCAGACCACGGTTGCAAAGTATATGGTGAGGCAAAGGCGGCCACCATCGCAAGGTTGGAAGACCTTTCTTCGCAATCATGCCGACGGCATCGCGTCGATGGATTTGTTCGTGGTCCCGACGATGTCGTTCCGCCTGTTGTATGGCTTTCTGATCCTACGGCATCGTCGGCGTGAGATTTTGTGGCTGGGCGTAACGGCACATCCAAGCACGGAGTGGATTGCCCATCAGCTTACCGAGGCATACGGCTGGCAGCAGGCGCCCCGTTACATTATTCGCGATCGGGATTGCGTTTATGGCGACGTCTTCATCCGCCGCCTTCGAGCAATGGGCATTCGGGATCGACCGATTGCACCACGATCGCCGTGGCAGAACGGATATGCGGAGAGGCTCATCGGTTCGATCCGGCGGGGCTGCCTTGACCACGTCGTTGTGTTCGGTGACCGGCATCTCCGCCACCTGCTCAAATCGTATCAAGAATATTACAACGGAGCTCGCACGCACTTGTCACTGCACAAGGACGCGCCGATCCCGCGCTCCGTACACATCGTCGGTCGCGTGCTGCCCCTGCCTATCTTGGGCGGGCTACACCACCAATATATCCGAGTCTGAGTTTCCGACACGGACAGGCGGGTGGAGGCGGTCGGAGGCCTAGCGCCAGCGAGGACCCTTTAGTCGACCGCGCCAGCCCGAGGGTCGGCAGGCGCGGTTAGGTTCGCAACGCGGCCTTCAGTTCCGGCGCAACCGTAGCATTTTAGCCAATTGGCGCTGGCGATCAAAACGCGGGCATCGCGAGAACGCCGCCCTGAATGTTGCTCGGACTCGTGACCGTAACGTAGATGCTCTTACCGTCTGTCGAGGTGGCAATGCCATTGAGGCTTGCATTGTTCAGCGGGCTGTCGAGAGCGATGCGGCGGACTGCTACCACGGTGCCGTCCTGACGCATGCGCACGATCGTGTTGTCGCCTCGATTGGCGACATAGAAATCTGAGTCCTCGTCCAGGGTGGTGTTGCTCGCCCAACTAAAACTGTCCGCGTCTCTCTTAACGGGCGCAAGATCAACCGGCAATTTCAGGAACGGCGAGCTGATGCGACTAACCGAGCTCAGACCAAAGACTTGGTTAGGTGCCGTTCCGAAAACGGTCAGGTTGATGACGGCAATCGTGTTGTTGAACGGCTCGCTGACAAACAGCTGCCAAGCTGAGCCGTGCGTCGCCGTGTACGGGTTCATCAGCACGCCGAGCCGAGGCTCAACATCTTGATTCGGAGGACCCCAGGTCCGGCCGAGCAGTGGCTGGACCGTGCCTGCCGGCGCCAAGCCATCCAGTCCCTTTTGCGTATGCTCTTGGACGATAGCTCCATCGGCAGTGACAACGGAGAACACTGCCCTACAGGTATTGTTGCTTTCGCTGTCGGGCGATGGGCCGAGGAAGGCTGTCCCCACCGCGCCCGTGCTCAGCGAGCCTTGAATGACTTGCGGTTGCTGCGGCACGGCCACGACGTTGCGGTTTGTCTGGCTGCCCACATAGACCCCGCCTATCACGGGGCTGGGGGCGCCTTTAAGGGGCAGGCCGGTCGGATCGAGAATTGACGATGATCCAACCCCGGTGTCACCAAACGGTGCGTTCGCGGGCCAGAGCCGACCAAAGGCATTGTTGTTGGACAGGCCGAGGGGATTGCTCACCCCCGTGTAGGGGGCGGTGCTCGCACCAGGGTTGTTGACGCCATTGAGCCAATGGGGACTGTTCGCGCTGAACATTTGCACGGCACCGCCGAGGGCGGAGGACTGAACGCCGCTCTGTGCGAAAATCGGCGGGATGCTCAGGACACCTGACCCGCTTGGGTCGATCGATAGAAACGAACCCTCCGTCCCGACGCCGATGGCGAGAGGGGCGCCGAAGTTGGACCGGCTGCCGACCAGGATTCGGTTCGGATCCAGTACCGCGCCGGGTTGGATAAACGGGGCAAACGAGGTGGGTATCGGACTGGGGAACGGTACCGTAGTAGTACACATCGCAAGAGGAGGAGTATTGTGAAGAAACGTGCCGACTTGCGAGATGGCCGACGCGCCGGGGATATTTGTGGCAATGACACGGGCTTGCTCTTGCACAATCGCCTGCGCCCGGGCCGCTTGCCACGTTGCATTGCCGTCCCCTACGGCAATTCCCGCGGCTAAGGCCATTGTGCCGGGCAAGTTGATAATAAACCTCCGGTTCATCCTGCTCTGAACGAAGCGCCAAGCCCGACGGCGAGGTGCTAGGTAAGCGGCCATGCTCTCAGTCAATTGAAACGACGGCCAGCTACCAACGATGATTTTCTTTTTCGAAACGACACAATACATACGCATTCTAACCCTCCCTTAGCACTGTTGCCGAGCTCTCCAAAAAAACAACGACACGACTAAAGCTATCAATTACATCCTCGCAGTCGCGGCCCTATCGCCATCGCGACGTATACCGTTGGTCGGTGGGGTATTGATTACGTCGACAAGATCCTCAAGGGCGCCAAGCCTTCCGATCTGCCCGTCCAGGAGCCGACCAAAATTGATTCTGATTGTCAATCTAAAGACCGCCACGACGCTGGGTATCACGATTCCGCCTTCGATCCTCGCCCGCGCCGACGAGGTGATCGAGTGAAGCTTTGTATTTCCGGTTATGGCACGTTTGCGACATGCCAACTGCATCGAGCGATGTCTGCTTTCAGGGGTAACCCGGAAGACATGTGCTCATGCTGAGTTCTTCTGCCTTAGACCCATTCCCGACGTCACCCCTCCGGCACCCCAGCCATGCGCATGCCCTCACACAGTCGCTCGCGCCCAGCAAGGTAAGTCGGATTGTCGCTTCGTTTGGTGGCGCGCACGCGACGGATGGTGAA
>JBATYU010000453.1:0-4055 GCA_049674245.1 Bradyrhizobium sp.
GCGCCCTTTTTCAGCTCTTCCTCGACTGCCTTGGCCTCATCCTCGGTCTCGACCAGGATGTGCCGGGCGTGCACTTCGTCCTCGCCCACGATCTCCTTGGACGCCTGCTCATAGACCTTCTTCATGGCATCGTCGGTGGTCGCGGCCTTGCCTTCGTTCGCGAGCAGGCTGTCCATCAGAAGACGGCTGCGCGTGAACGCCAGCCGCTTCTTGAAATCTTCGCCGTCCTGGACCTTCTTGTCCTCGGCCGCCTTGGAGACAATCTTCATGTCGATCAGAAACGCCAGCACGTTTTCGTCCTTGGTCGCCGGGTCCATCTGCGCGAGGCTGGGACCGAGTTCCTCCTCGGCGAGCGCGACGTCGCTCTGATGAATTTCAACGCCATTGACCTTGGCAAGCACCTTGTCTTCGGCGCTGGCCGGGCCCGCGTAGAGCGCGATGGCGAGACAGCCCGCCACTGCCGCGGCGAAGCCCAGGCGCAAGCCGGTTTTCGTTACCGGAAACGAAGTGGTCATGGAAAATCCTTATCTTGGAGAAGGGCAATTCGGAGGCGGGACACTCGCCCAATCATGGGACCTTGGCAACGCGAAAAGTCTGTCAAAATCATGAATTCCTTGACAGCTTGGCGACATCGCCAAGGCCGTGGCGCCGTTGACAAGCATGCAACCCGGCCATATCTCTGCCCTCATCGTGTCAATGGCGATAGCGCTTATTTTGCTGCGTTTTTGGCCTTTGAACCTTGGATTGCCTAATTCCCACTGATTGGCGGACGGTCCTTAGGTTCGGGGATTTTGCCGCGACGCGTCACGGTGAGTTGATAGGCGGTCCGGTGGACCACGTCACGAGCTGCAACGCGTGAACCGCGAGGACAGGAATTCGGCATGATCGGCGCGCTCGCCCGCAAATTTTTCGGCTCCGCCAACGACCGGCGGGTGAAGGGATACCAGGCCCGCGTCGACGCCATCAATGCGCTCGAAGCGGAAGTCGCCACACTATCCGACGAGGCGCTGAAAGCCCGCACCGCCGAGTTCCGCAAGCAGCTCGCTGAAGGCAAGACGCTTGACGACATCCTGGTTCCGGCGTTCGCCACCGTGCGCGAGGCGGCCAAACGCACGCTTGGGCAGCGGCATTTCGACGTACAATTGATCGGCGGCATGGTGCTGCACGAGGGCGACATCGCCGAGATGAAGACCGGCGAAGGCAAGACGCTGGTGGCGACCCTTGCGGTCTATCTCAACGCGCTCGCCGCCAAGGGCGTTCACGTCGTTACCGTCAACGACTACCTCGCCCGCCGCGACTCCGAGTGGATGGGCCAGATCTACTCCTTCCTCGGCATGACCACCGGCGTGATCGTGCACGGGCTTGATGACGCCGAGCGCAAGGAAGCCTATTCGCGCGACATCACCTACGGTACCAACAACGAATACGGTTTCGACTATCTGCGCGACAACATGAAGTATCGCCTCGAGGACATGGTCCAGCGCGGTCACTTCTACGCCATCGTCGACGAAGTCGATTCGATCCTGATCGACGAGGCGCGCACGCCGCTGATCATTTCCGGTCCGCTCGACGACCGCTCGGATTTCTACAACACCATCGACACCTTCTTTCCCAAGCTCGACAAGACGGACTACGACGTCGACGAGAAGCAGCGCACGGTGACGCTGACCGAAGCCGGCATGGAAAAGATCGAGACCTTGCTGCGCGACGCCGGCCAGCTCAAGGGCGATTCGCTCTACGACGTAGAGAACGTCTCCGTCGTGCATCACATCAACCAGGCGCTGCGCGCGCATACGCTGTTCGCGCGCGACAAGGATTACATCGTCCGCGATGGCGAAGTCATCATCATCGACGAGTTCACCGGTCGCATGATGCCGGGCCGGCGCTATTCGGAAGGTCTGCATCAGGCGCTGGAGGCAAAAGAGCATCAGCCGGTGCAGCCGGAAAACCAGACGCTCGCCTCGATCACCTTCCAGAACTATTTCCGGATGTATGAAAAGCTCGCCGGCATGACCGGCACGGCGGCGACCGAAGCCGACGAATTGTTCGACATCTACAAGCTCGAGGTGGTGGAAATCCCGACCAACGTGCAGGTGGCGCGGCTTGACGAGGACGATGAGGTCTACCGTACCCAGAACGAAAAATACGCCGCGATCCTGACCGAGATCGAGCGCGCCAATGTGCGGCTGCAGCCGGTCCTGGTCGGCACCGCCTCGATTGAAAAGTCCGAGGTGCTTGCCGAGTACCTGAAGAAGCACGGCTACAAGCAGATCGATTTCGGCAACTAAAACGCGATGGAAAAGCTTTATGCCGCCGCGCGCGCGGGCAGGCCGGCCAAATTGTTCGCGGTGCTGAACGCGCGCTTCCACGAACAGGAAGCCTATATCGTGGCGGAGGCCGGTGTGCCCGGCGCGATCACGATCGCGACCAACATGGCGGGCCGCGGCACCGACATCAAGCTCGGCGGCTCGCTGGAGATGCGGATTGCGCAGGAAACCGGCGCGATGACCGACGAGGCCGAGAAGGCCGCGAAGATCGAGCGCATCAAGGCCGACGTCGAGCGGTTCCGCGACATCGTGCTGAAGGCGGAAGACGAGATCGAGATCGAACCCGGCAAGGGCAACAAGCCGGCGAAGACCGCGAGCCGGCCGGGCGGGCTCTACATCATCGGCTCCGAACGCCATGAATCGCGGCGCATCGACAATCAGCTGCGCGGCCGCTCCGGCCGCCAGGGCGACCCGGGGCGTTCGAAATTCTTCCTGTCGCTGGAAGACGACCTGATGCGGATCTTCGGGTCCGATCGGCTCGACTCCATGCTGACGCGGCTCGGCCTGAAAGAGGGCGAGGCCATCATCCATCCCTGGATCAATAAGGCGCTGGAAAAGGCGCAGCAGAAGGTCGAAGCCCGCAACTTCGACATCCGCAAGAATCTGCTGAAATTCGACAACGTCCAGAACGACCAGCGCAAGGTGATCTTCGACCAGCGTATCGACCTGATGAAGGACGAAAGTGTCGCCGAGACGGTGGCCGACATGCGCCATGCCTTCGTCGAGGACGTCGTCGCCAAGCACGTGCCCGAGCATGTCTATGCCGAGCAGTGGGACGTCGCGGGCCTGAAGGAAGAGTTGAAGCGCGTGCTCGACATCGATCTGCCGGTCGATGCATGGGCCAAGGAAGAGGGCATCGCCGACGAGGAATTGCTCTCACGCATCGAGCAACGCGTCGACGAGCACATGGCCGCGAAGGTCGCGCAGTGGGGTCCCGACGTGATGCGGTACGTCGAGAAGACGATCCTCTTGCAGACGCTGGATCATCTGTGGCGCGAGCACCTGATCATGCTTGATCATCTGCGCCAGGTGATCGGCCTGCGCGGTTACGGCCAGCGCGATCCGTTGCAGGAATACAAATCGGAAGCCTTCAGCCTGTTCGAGGCGATGATCGCTCACTTGCGCGAGGCGGTGACGGCGCAATTGATGCGCGTCGAGATCGTGCCGCCGGAAGAGCAGCAGCCGGCCCTGCCGCGGATGGAAGCGCATAAATTCGACCCGAACACGGGCGAGGACGAGATGGCGTTCGCCAGTGCCTCGCTGGTGCCGCAGGCCTCGGCCGATCGCGACCCGAAAAATCCCGCGAGTTGGGGCAAGGTCGGGCGCAACGAGGATTGCCCGTGCGGCTCCGGCAAGAAGTTCAAGCATTGCCACGGCAAGTATGCGTGAGCGGCTGACGCCAAGCTACGCTGAGCCGCTGTCACAACCGGTCAAGGTTGTCCCCCGCGAAAGCGGGGACCCATAGCCGCTGATCCTGGTTGATGGTTAGGTCCCGGCGTTCGCCGGGACGACGTGACCTACTTGATCGCCCCGAAGCGGCTGTCGAACGAGTTGGACTGCATGATCGGCCGCGAACCGGCGACCAGCGTGTCCTTGGGAGCAGGCGTTTCGGCTGCCGGCGCTGCCGGCGCGCTATCCGTGACCGACGGCTTCAGCGGTGGGCGAGTGGCGGCTTGCTTGGTCTCGGCCGGCTTCGATGCCGCGGCCTTCGGGGGCGCGGCTTCCGGA
>JBATYU010000454.1:0-6221 GCA_049674245.1 Bradyrhizobium sp.
TGCCTGTCGGAAAGCTACGAGCCGATCTAAGGGCGGCGATCGCTGCTATAGCGTTTTCGAGCGAAGTGGATACCGGTTCGCGTAAAGAAAACGCGTCAAAACAAAAGGCTAGGCGGCTAGTTTCCCCCGCTGCTGGAACTGCTCAAAGGCCGATATCGCGTCCGCCGCGTACATCAGCGACGGACCGCCGCCCATGTAGACGGCCATGCCAAGCGTCTCTTCCACTTCCTGACGCGTGGCGCCGAGCCTGACCAGCGCCTCGGTATGGAAGCCGATGCAGCCGTCGCAGCGCGTGGCGATGCCGATCGTGAGCGCGATCAGCTCCTTGGTTTTCTTGTCCAGCGCGCCGTCGCGGGTCGCGGCCTTCGCCAGCGCGGAGAAGGCCTGCATGGTCTCGGGAATGTCATTGCGCAGCTTCTTCAGGTCGCCAGAGATGCGCTTTGTGATGTCGTAATAGCTCTTTTCCATGGAAGCTCCTCTACTTGCTTGACGATGTCCGCGCTGCAGGCTCGCGCAGCGCGATGTAAATGGCGGGGATGACGAGGACCGTGAGCAGCGTCGAAGACGCGAGCCCGAACAGCAGCGAGATCGCCAGGCCCTGAAAGATCGGATCGAGCAGAATGGTGGCGGCGCCGATCATGGCCGCAAGCGCTGTGAGCAGGATCGGCTTGAAGCGCACGGCGCCGGCTTCCAGCACGACCTCGCGCAATGCCTTGCCCTGCGCGCCGCTGTGACGAATGAAATCGACCAGCAGAATAGAATTTCGAACGATGATGCCGGCAAGCGCAATGAAGCCGATCATCGAGGTCGCGGTGAAGGGCGCGGCCAACAGCCAGTGGCCGATCAAAATCCCGATCAGCGTGAGCGGTATCGGCGTCAGGATGACGAGCGGCAGCCGGAAACTGCGGAACTGCGCCACCACCAGCACATAGATGCCGAGGATCGCGGCGCCGAAGGCTGCACCCATGTCGCGGAAGGTCACATAGGTGATCTCCCATTCGCCGTCCCACAATAGCGTCGGGTGCGACTCATCGGCCGGCTGTCCATGCAGGCCGAGGACAGGTTTTGGCAGCGCGCCCCAATCGTGGCTATCCACGCGGTTGGCGACCTCGAGCATGCCATAGAGCGGCGCCTCAAAGCGGCCCGCCAGTTCCGCCATCACCATGTCGGCGAACCGGCCGTCGCGCCTGAAGATAACGGCTGAGCCCTCCTCGACGGTCGCCTTCACCACCTGCCCCAGCTCGACCACCGTCTTGCTGCCGGGAAGCGTGTTGGCGGGCACCGGCGTCGAAGCCAGCGCCTCGTCCCAGGCGAGAGCCCGCTTCGGCAGGCGGACCGCGATCTCGATCGGATTGCGGTCTTCGCCGCGATGCGAATAGCCGATCGACACGCCGCCGAACAGCGTCTGGATGGTGTCGTAGACGTCGCGCTGCTCGACGCCGAAAAACTCAAGCCGGTCCTGGTCGATCGACAGCCGCAGCCGCGGCCGCTTTTCGCCGATCGAATCGTCGATATCGACGATGAACGGCACCTCGGCAAAAATCTTCTTCAGCTCGAAGGTGACCGCGCGGCGCGTCGCCGCGTCCGGCCCATAGATTTCAGCCAGCAAGGTGGCAAGTACCGGTGGCCCGGGCGGCACTTCGACCACCTTGATGCTGGTGCCTGAGGGGACACGCACGGCCTTGAGGCGCTGGCGCAGGTCGAGCGCGATGTCGTGGCTCGCCCGCTTGCGATTCCCGCGCGCCGCGAGGTTGACCTGCAGCTCGCCGAGTTCAGGCCTTTCGCGCAAGTAGTAATGACGAACAAGACCGTTGAAATTGAACGGCGCCGGGGTGCCGGCATAAGACTGCACCGAAGTGATCTCCGGCAGTCCGCGCGCGATATCGGCCGCGTCGAACAGCGTGCGTTCGGTGTCCTCGAGGCTCGCGCCCTCGGGCAGATCGACCATGACCGCGATCTCGGACTTGTTGTCGAACGGCAGCAATTTGACGGTGACGGATTTGGTCGCAAACAGCGTCATCGACAGCAGCGTGGCGGTGCCGACGCCGATCAGAAAGATCCAGGCGGAGCGTTTGTTCTTGACGATCGGGGTCGCGAAACGCCGATAGATGCGCCCGAGCACGCCTTCGTCGTGCACGGCGTGCGCCGCAACCGCGGCCCCCTCCTTCGGCGCCAGGCGCAGCATCAGCCAGGGCGCCACCACCATGGCGACGCAGAACGAAAACAGCATGGCCGCCGACGCATTGGCCGGGATCGGCGCCATATAGGGGCCCATCAGGCCGGATACGAACAGCATCGGCAACAGCGCGGCGACCACCGTCAGCGTCGCGACGATGGTCGGATTGCCGACCTCGGCGACGGCCTCGATCGTGGCCTGCACGCGCGGCCTTCCGTCCTTCATCGCCCAATGGCGGGCGATGTTCTCGACCACGACAATGGCATCGTCGACCAGGATGCCGATCGAGAAGATCAGCGCAAACAGGCTGACGCGATTGATGGTGTAGCCCATCAGGTTGGCGGCAAACAGCGTCAGCAGGATCGTTGTCGGGATCACCACCAGGGTGACCAGCGCCTCACGCCAGCCGATCGCAATCGCGATCAATCCGACGATCGAGATCGTCGCGAGTCCGAGATGAAACAGGAGTTCGTTGGCCTTTTCGTTGGCGGTCTCGCCATAGTCGCGGGTGACCGTGACCTCGACGTCGTCGGGGACGAGGCGGGATTTCAGCCCCTCGAGCCTGTGCGCGATGTCCTGCGAGACGACCACCGCATTGGCGCCCGCGCGCTTGGCGAGTGCCAGGCTGACCGAAGGAACCCGGTTCCAATTGCCCTTGTCGTCGCGCGAATCGTTCCAGACCCGGTGCTCGGTCGTATTCGGCCCGATCACCACCGCGGCCACGTCCTTGACATAGACCGGCCGTCCGTCACGGGTCGAGATCAAGAGCAACCCGATATCGGGAATTCCCGACAAGGTCTGGCCGGCCGCGACATTGCGAATGATTCCGGATTCGCGCACCCCGCCGGCAAGGAACGAACGATTGGCGTCCTTCACCTTGGCGACCAGTTGCTGGAGCGTGACGCCGAACAGCGACAGCTTCTCGGGGTCCGGCTCGATCCTGATCTGCTGCGCACTGCCGCCGGAGATATAGGTGAGCCCGATGCTGTCGACCTTCATCAGTTCGGCGCGCAATTTGTCGGCGAGTTCGTAAAGGTCCCTGTCCGACCAATGATCGGCCGCCTCGGGTTTCGGCGACAGCGTCAATACCGTCACGGCCACGTCATTGATGCCGCGGCCGACGATCAGGGGCTCGGTAATGCCAACCGGAATACGGTCGAGATTGGCGCGGATCTTCTCGTGAACCCGAAGGATCGCGTCCTCGGCTTTGGTTCCGACCAGAAAGCGCGCGGTGACCATCACCCGGTCGTCATCGGTCTGGCTGTAGACGTGTTCGACCCCGTCGATGCCCTTGACGATGGCTTCCAGCGGCTTGGTCACGAGTTCGACCGCATCGGGAGCGCGCAGTCCGTCGGCGTTGACGCGGATGTCGACCATCGGTACGCTGATCTGCGGCTCTTCCTCGCGCGGGATCACGGCGACGGCGATCAGACCGACGATCAGCGAGCCAAGTAGAAACAACGGCGTCAGCGGCGAACCGATGGTCGCTCTGGTGAGCCGCCCCGACAGGCCAAGATTCACGGCTGCACCAGTTGGTCACCAGCGTGGATGCCGGACAAAATCTCAAGCCCATTGGGAAGCTCGGGAGAAGGCAGATCGCGGCCGCGCTGTACCGGCGCATCGATGGTCCGGTCGGCCTCGCGGATTCGGACGTAGTCGATGCCGAAGCGGGTCGTCACATAGTTCGACGGGATCACGAAGGCGCTCCGAGAGCCGCCGGATATCCAGACCCTGAGCCGGTCGCCGACGAAATATTCCCCGAGCCCCTCGACGGTGGCGTCCGCAATGACACGGCCGTCCTCGATCTGCGGATAGACCAGGTCGATTACGCCGGATTGGGAGGCCCCTTCGCCTAACTCGGCGCCGTCGAGGCGGATCTTGTCACCGGCTTTCAGAAAGCGGGCATGGCGTTCCGGCACCCGCAGCCGCAATTTGAAATTCTGCTGCGCGATCATCGCGACGGGATCGCCGGGCAGCACGACGGAACCCAAACTCACGAGCCTTTTCAACACGCGCCCGCCGGCGGGCGCAAGCACCTGCCCTTCATTGAGCTGCTGCTGGACCACCGCACGTTCGGCAGTCCGCGCCCGCAGCCCGTTTTCGGCGACGTTGAGCGCGGTGCGCGTCTCATCCAGTTTGACACGGGGGAGAATGCCGCGCTCTACCAGCCCCTGGGTTCGATCGAAATCGATTTGCGCCTGGTTGGACTGCGCCTGCAAGGCGTCGATCTGCGCATCCAGCGATTTCATCTGCAGCGCCAGCTTTTCATCGCCGATCGCAGCGATCGCCTGGCCGCTCGTGACCGGGTCGCCTTCCCGGATATTGAGCTGGACAATGATGCCGCCAATCCGCCCGCGGGCCGGCACCACGCTGATGCTCTCGACGGTCGCGAAAACCGCCTTCTCGTCGGCGACGGAACGCTGGACCACCGTGAGGGTCTCTGCGCCCGCCGGCGCCGCCGCCGGCAATGTCGCGGCTGCGACAAGGCTCAATACTATCAATCCCCGCATCGGGCTCATCCCTACTCTTGTGGGCATTGCGACGCGCCGCGGCGCTTTATCCCGCATCTCACTGCAAATACCGCCGGCGACATTGATCTTGCTCAACCCGCCGCCCCGCGCGCGCTCATAATATGCGCTTGGTCTTCGCGGCCTTCGGCGCGCAATAGACTTGATAGAGCGTTTTCAGAATCTCGCGCGCCGGAGCGCTTGCGATTGAATAATAGATCGTCTGCGCATCGCGCCGCGCCGACACCAGGCCATCCTTGCGAAGGAGCGCAAGATGCTGGGACACCGTGGAATCTCGAAGGTTCAGGAACTCCGCAAGCTCGCCGACCGAACGCTCGCCGTCGATCAGCTGGCAGATGATGAGCAGCCGATGACGGTTGGAGAGCGCCTTCAGCAGCTCGCTTGCCTGGTCGGCCGCCGATTCCATGATGGAACTATCTATTTTCATACTTGCGTATATACGAGATTATGAATATATCGTCAAGTAGGCCCGACAAGCTGGAGTTCAACCGGCGAAGCCGCAACCTAAAGGAGGAGGAAGTCATGGCGGAGCTGAAACTCAACGCCGATACCGCGCCGGCCGTCTCTTCGCGGCTGGGGATCACCGGCATCCCGACCTTTCTGTTGATGCAGCGCGGCCGCGAGATCTCGCGGGCGTCAGGCGCAATGGACACGCGGAACCTTGTCGCATGGACGATGGCCGGGCTTGCCCGGTCCCGATGACTTTCAAACCCAACCAAGGGAGCATGTCGTGAATATAGATAGAGCAGTGCTGATGTTCGCAGGATTTGTCGTGTTGCTCGGCCTGGCGCTCGGCTATCTGGTCAGCCCTTACTGGTATTTGCTGACGGCGTTCGCCGGGTTCAACATGATCCAGGCGTCGATCACCGGCTTTTGCCCCGCGGCGATGGTCTTCAAGAAACTCGGCGTGCGGGACGGTTGCGCTTTTTCGTAGTTCGCATCTGTTTCTCGTTCAGACTGGCGAGGCGACATTTTGCTCGAAAAGCTGCGAGCTGTAATGGGCGCTAACTGCATCTGGAAGTCTCTGGTCGCCGGCGCGTGCGGCAGCGCCGCTCACTCCGGCCTGATGTTCTTGAAGTCGCGGATGGGTTGGCTGCCGTCCTTTCACCCATACGAAGACTTGCAGCACGCGTTAAGCGAGCTGGTCGGCAGTGCTGTTCCTGCCGCGATCCCGTGGGCGTTGTCGTTCCTGAATGGCGCCGTCGTGCTCGGATTTCTGTTCGGCCGCACCTATCGCCTGCTGCCGGGTCGCCGCGGCGCGATGAAAGGACTGGTCTTCGGTCTTGCCGGCTGGATTGCGATGGGCATGCTGTTCTTCCCGATGCTGAATCAAGGCCTGTTCGCCAGCCGGGCGGGTCTCGGCGCACTTCCTGCCCTGTTCTCGCTTGCAATGTTGCTGACCTACAGCGTCATCATGGGCATCGCCTATTCCGCCTTGGATCGGGAAAGCGGCGCGGCGGCAGAATGGTAAACGCCCGCTTAACATTACCATTCGAATTGCGCTTCCGCGCCAACGG
>JBATYU010000455.1:0-2799 GCA_049674245.1 Bradyrhizobium sp.
GTATCCGACAGATCAACATCTTACCAGATGCTTGATTCTACGTGCAAAAATCTAATGCATATGGTGTCTGCCGGGCCCACCACGCTTCGCCCTGACGGGCTACGCGTGGCGCAGCCATGCGGAGACCATCAGGGCGAAGCGTGTCCGGCGTAGCTTGAGCGAAGCGAGAGCGAAGACGGACGGGACCCGAAGCCTGCGGCGGAGACGGACTTATGCAATGCTGACGTCAGTCAACGGAAAATCGTTCCCCTTGCACAGTAGCGGCGCGTCCATTGTCTTTGCCAGCGCGTAGGCGAAGCAATCGCCATAGTTCAGCCCCGCGCCATGCCCGGTCCCTTTGCCGAATTTCAGATGTGCCGAGCGCGCCGCCTGCGCCTGGTCCGGTGTCACCGGTTCTATTCGGATACCCGCCGCCTTCATGAAATCGTCAAGCCATCGCTCGGCCGTTTCCGGCGCGATCTTCTTCAACCCGCGCAGCACAATTGAGGTTTCCACCAGGTTGGCGGCAGACATGACCGGATCATCGTCGGCGGCGATGTTTCGGGCATAAGCTTCGGCATCGCCCTCCTGGCGAAAGATTGCGATAACAGCCGAACTGTCGACCACAATCACGTCGGCAATCCGTGGTCGTCATACCCGAGGATTTCGTCCGGGCTGCGTCCGGTATCAGCCAACGCGGCAAACTGGCCGCCGATCTTCATCAATCGGGCCGCGATGCGGTCGGTTCGGCGGCGGCGGCGCTCTCGCGCCAGACGCTCGCGCAGCGCCAGCGTGACGGCCGAGGTCAAGCTTTCGCCGGTCAGTTCGGCAAGCTCGGTCGCAAGCTTGTGGGCTTCGTCGTTCTTGATGTTCAGATGCATAGCTTCCTCATGGTAGAAATGTATACAAATTCTACCACTGATGCAAGACTGGATATTCCAGCCACTATCCGGGCCGTGGTACGATGCGGAGAACAATTTGAAGGCTGCGCGGAAGTTGCTGCGGGAGATGAAATGATTTGGCACGGCTGAACGTCGCCGGCCGCTCATAACGGTGAGTTAGGCCGGTCCCTTGTGCAGAGCTATGAGTTGATCGGCCACGTCGTTGAGGTCGCTGCCGACAATCTGAGGCTGAGGGCCGACGCCCAGGACGTCATTGCCAACACGTTTGATCAGCGCCGCCCCCCAGCCGGCCGCAACGGCGCCGAGCGTGTCCCATGTGTGGCAGGCGACAAGACAGAGCTGCGGGGGCTCGACCGCAAGCTCTCTCTCGACATAGGCATAAGCCTCGCGCGACGGCTTGTGATGCTTCACGCCGTCCGCACTGAATCGTCGCTCGAATAGATCGACGATGCCGCCATGTTCGAGCTGGCGGGTTTGAACCTCCAGCAGATTGTCCGTGAGAGTGAAGAGCCGGAAACCCGCATCGCGCAGCTTGCGCAACGCCGCCGGAACCTCAGGGTGGGGCGGCATCGTGGAAAACTTTTCCGTCAGCTCTTTCTTGTCGCTGTCACCGATCTTGATGCCCCGCGTATCCGCCAGCATTTTCATCACCGCCGATCCGATATCGGTGAAAGGGACGTAGCAGCCGGCTACGGTCAGGGCGGCAGAATACAGGATCAGGTTGGCGAACCACAAGCGCATGGCGCTATTTTCGCCGAAAACGCGTCGGAAGGTCGGCTCCATCGCTTCGAGATCGAGAAGCGTCTCGTTGACGTCAAAGACGATCAGGGGAAGAACGGCCATATCATGGGACTCCTTTTTGTTGCGCTTGATCCAGGGTTCCTCAGCCTGTCAGTGCTTGCTCTTGAGCCGGTTGCGATGCGCGGCCTGCTTGGCGCGGTTGCCGCAAATCGCCATGCTGCACCATCTTCTCGCCCGCCTCCGCGTGCGGTCGACGAAGAAGAGCGTGCAGCTATGTCCCTCGCACGCTTTCACGTCGGCGAAGTCTTCCTCGCACACGAACTTCGCCAACGCTTCGCCGATCGGCAGCAACAGGGATTCCGGAGATCGCCAGCGCCGCATCGTCAGCAGTTCGAGGCGATCGCGATCGCCATGGTGATGTCGTGATATCCGGCTGAACGCTTCGTCGCGCTCCAGAAGCCTATTCAGCGGACTCAACTCGCGGAGCGCCCTCGGCCCGAGCGGCCGGCCGGCGTGCTTTCGAACGAAGCCTCTGAACCACTCGCGCAGGGCGCGAGCCTGATCCGCAACCTTGTCCAGTTCACCTGGCATCGCCCGCGCCTTCAACACATCCAGTTCATCCGCTGGAACAAGCTTCGCCTGAGCCAGCCACGCCAACAAGCCATCACCACTGTCGAGCCAGTCGAAAGGTGTATCGACCGGTGTCGCGATGGAGTTCAGGAAATCGAGGCCGAGCGAGTCGGCAATGAAGATTGCAGGTGGTCTGCGTCGCACGATTGGCCCCCGAAGCCAGCAAGGTTCCAATCGCATAACCCGTCAAACGTCTCTTGACAAGTTATGCGGGGATTTTATAACCCGCCTCCACGAGCAGGTTACGGACTGACGGCCCCCCCGATCTCAGGAGCAACAGGATGGCGATCAAGGAGGTGAGCGTAGTGCTTGCCCATGGAGCATGGGCGGATGGATCGAGCTGGGCACGGGTCATCACCGCGCTCAAGGCAGAGGGCGTCAAGGTATTGGCGGCGCCGCTTCCGCTGACCTCTCTTGCCGACGACGTAGCCGCCCTCAACCGCAGCCTGGAGCGGACGGACGGGGCGATCGTATTGGCGGGACACGCCTATGCCGGCGCGGTCATAGCTCTCGCACGTCCAGAACGCGTCAAGGCCTTGGTCTATGT
>JBATYU010000456.1:0-6996 GCA_049674245.1 Bradyrhizobium sp.
GGTGCCGTTGACGAGTGGCGCTGAAGCGGACGGCGAAATCGTGTGGTCCTGGCGCCGCGACGCTGGAGTCAAGTCGGCGGAAGTAATTCCGCCGGCGACGGTGGCAAAAGAGCCGTTCACCGGGGAGCACGTATAAGCCGTCAAAACCATTGCGCAGGGAAGGCCGGACCAGTTCGGTGAACCTGTGGTGATTACGCTCGTGTGCTTTCTTACTTCGCACGCGAGGCTGCGGGTGCATTGGGCACCCGGCTTTCCCTGCGCCCTCTGTCTTTCGAGGGACAATGTTCGAGCACAGCTCGGGCGCACTCCGCGCCGCGAGAGTGCGGATGCGTCATTGCGAACGCCAGCGAAGCAATCCATTCTTTCGTTACGCCGCGATGTGGATTGCTTCGCTGGCGCTCGCAATGACGGTGGCGGAAGCAACGGGCTGTTTGAAATTCGAATCGGATTTCGTGGCGCGGCGACCGGGCGCCGTGTGACGAAAAACTAGCTCAACTGGACCCATACCGGCGCATGGTCGCTGGCGCCTTCCTCGCCGCGCACCTTGCGGTCGACGCCGGCCTTGATCAGACGCGGCGCAAGCTTCGGGCTCAACAGCACATGGTCGAGTCGCAGGCCGGCGTCGCGCTGCCATCGATTGCGCTTGTAATCCCAGAACGTGAACACCGGCTTCGAGGGATGCAACGTTCGGATCGCATCAAGCCAGCCTTGCGCGACCAGCGACTTGAAGGCGGCGCGGCTTTTCGGCTGGATCAGCGCGTCCTTGTCCCATGATCGCGTCGGATAGATGTCAAGCCCGGTGGGTGCGACGTTGTAATCGCCGACCAGGGCGACCGGAAAATCCTGTTTGACGAATTTCGCCGCATGCCGGCGCAGCCGCGCGAACCAGTCGAGCTTGTAATCGAATTTCGGCCCGGGCTGCGGATTGCCGTTCGGCAGATAGAGGCTGGTCACGATGATGCCGCCAACGGCGGCCTCGATATAGCGTGCCTCGTTGTCGCTTGCGTCGCCCGGCAATTCCGTTCTGATCAGCACGGGTTCGGCGTCGCGCGCGAGAATGGCGACGCCATTCCAGGTCCTTTGTCCGCGCCAGACCGCGCCGTAACCGCTCTTCTCGATCGCAACAATCGGAAAGTCCGCGTCGGTCGATTTCAGCTCTTGCAGGCAAACGACGTCGGGCTTTGCCGCGCGCAGCCAGCGCAACAGGTTCGGCAGGCGGCGGTTGATATTGTTGATGTTGAATGTTGCAATCTTCATATAGAGAAGTCGGCGCCAGGGCTGTCGCCCGTCATCGGAGGTCCTATGTCGACATTACGCGGAGTTTATCATCGGGCGCGCATTTCGCGCGACCCGTTGGCCATCGTCGCCTGCGCAATCGGATTCTCCGGTGCGGCCTTTGCGCAGACGCCGGCTGCCGATCAGCGCGGCGCTTGCAAGGCCGACTATGAGAAATTCTGCGCGGGCACGGCGCCCGGCACCGGACGCATCCTTCCCTGTCTGAACAAGCAGCGCGATCGGCTCAGCGACGCCTGCAAGAAAGCCCTCGACAGCCGAAAGAAATAACAGGAACGCATTTCAGCTCGAAGCGGCGGGCTCGGCCGGTCGCGCGATCGGGCCGGCACCGCCCTTGTAGACGCGCGCGTAGCGCGAGCCGAGGCTCGTCAGCACCTCGTAGCCGATGGTGCCGAAATGATGCGCCAGTTCATCGACGGTGATGCCCTCGCCGAGCAGCGTCACCATGTGGCCGCGCCGCGCCGCGTTGGCGGGCAGATCGGTAACGTCGACGGCCATCAGATCCATCGAAATGCGCCCCGCCACCGGGCAACGCTTGCCGGCGACGACAACATCGGCGCCGCGGGTGCCGTCATTGGCGCTGGCCGCGCGAAAGTACCCGTCGGCATAGCCGGCCGACGCGATCGCGAGCCTGGTCGGCCGCCGCGCGGTCCAGGTTCCGCCGTAACCGACGGTCTCGCCGCGCTCGATATTGCGGATCTGCACGATGCGGGCCTTGACCTCGACAACCGGCTGCATCGGATTGTCGGCTTCCGGTGTCGGGTTGACGCCGTAGAGTGCCGCTCCCGGGCGCACCATGTCGAACTGGAATTGCGCGCCAAGGAAGATGCCGGAGGAGTTTGACAGCGACGCCGGCACGCCGGAAAACAGGCCGGCGATTTCGCGGAAAGTCGTGACCTGTTTGGCGTTGAGCGGACTGTTGAGCTGCTCGGCGGAAACGAGGTGGCTCATGACAAGCGCAATGCCGTGATCGCCGGCGTTGATGCGCGGGATGATGCCCTGCGCTTCCGCTGACGTGAGGCCGAGCCGGTTCATACCGGTATCGACGTGGATGGCGGCGCCGCCGTTCCAGCCCGAACGCCGGCAAAACACATCCCATTCGGCAAGCTCGTTAAGGTCGCCGATCACGGGCTTGCAGTCGATTTTGGCATAAGCCTCGCCCGCGTTCTGGAAGAAGCCGTCGAGCACATAGATCACCGCTTGCGGGACCGCTGCGCGCAACGCGCGCGCCTCCTCGAGCGTAGCGACAAAGAATGTCTTGCAGCCGGCGGCGGCAAGCGCGCGGCCGACCGGCTCGACGCCGCAGCCGTAGGCGTTGGCCTTGACCACGCCGGCGCATTCGGCCGGCACGGCGGTCTTCTCCAGCTTGCGCCAGTTCGCGACGATGGCGTCGAGGTCGACGGTCAAGACCCCAGTCGAGGTGGCCAGCGCCGCGGCCTGGTTTGCTTCGGGCGATAGCACCGTGCCGGCGAGCACCGGCTTCGCGGCCGGCTTGGGATCGGGAACAATGTTCATGCCGCCGTTTTACGCGGGCGGCTGCGGC
The DNA here is from genome assembly GCA_049674245.1 of Bradyrhizobium sp. GTDB lineage: Bacteria > Pseudomonadota > Alphaproteobacteria > Rhizobiales > Xanthobacteraceae > Bradyrhizobium. Next base: position 2,837 of record JBATYU010000456.1, read on the forward strand.
GGTTCAACCGCGCAAAAGACCGCGTTACGGTATCCGGTAGGGCAAATTATCGTCTTCCACGAAATCGCTAAATCGTGTGAATTGCCCGTCGAATTGCAATTTTACCGTACCTGTAGGCCCGTGCCGTTGCTTGCCAATGATGACCTCGGCCTTGCGGTGGGCGAGGCTCATTTCGGTCTGCCATTTTTCATATTCGACCGTGCCCGGCTTCGGCTCCTTGTTCTGTAGATAATACTCCTCGCGGTATACGAACAGGACGACGTCGGCATCCTGCTCGATCGACCCGGATTCGCGGAGGTCAGCAAGTTGCGGACGCTTATCGTCCCGGTTTTCGACCTGGCGCGACAGTTGTGACAACGCAATGATCGGAATATTGAGCTCTTTCGCGAGTGCCTTCAGGCTGGTCGTGATCTCCGTGACCTCCTGGACGCGGTTGTCGGCGCGCCGTCCAGTGCCCTGCAGAAGCTGAATGTAGTCGATGATGAGTACGTCCAGTCCCTTCTGTCGCTTCAGCCGCCGCGCGCGTGCCGTGAGCTGCGAAATCGAAAGGCCGCCGGTCTCGTCAACGAAGAGTGGCAAGTGCTCGAGTTGGATGGTGTAGTCGCGAATCTTTTCGAATTCGTCCTGATTGATCCCACCACGGCGGATCAGGCTCGATGCAATGCCGGTTTGTTCCGCGAGAATACGGGTGGCCAGCTGTTCGGCGGACATTTCGCAGGAGAAGAAACCGACGATGCCGCCATTGACGGATTTCGACGTGCCGTCGGCCTGGATCTCCGCGCGCTGTGCCTTGGCGATATTGTAGCCGATGTTGGTCGCAAGCGCGGTCTTTCCCATGCCGGGACGACCGGCGACGATCACCAGGTCGGATCGCTGAAGCCCGCCCATCTTTGAGTCCAGATCGCGCAGACCGGTCGCGATTCCGGACAATTTGCCGTCACGCTGGTAAGCATTGGCGGCCATGTCGAGCGCGACTTTCATCGCCTGCGAAAACCGCTGGAATCCGCCATCGTAGCGACCGGACTCCGCGAGCTCATAGAGCTTGCGCTCGGCGTCCTCGATTTGCGCCCGCGGCGCGAAATCCACCGGCGCCTCGTAGGCGACATTGACCATGTCCTCGCCAATCCCGATCAGGTCACGCCGTAGCGCGAGATCGTAGACCGTGCGCCCGTAGTCGTGCGCGTTGATGATGGTGGTCGCTTCCGCGGCGAGGCGGGCAAGGTATTGGCCCACCGTCATGCCGCCGATGTCGGTCTCGGCGGGTAAGAAGGTCTTCAGCGTCACCGGGGTCGCGATCTTGCCCATCCGGATCAAGCTGCCGGCGGTCTCGTAGATGGTCCGATGGATCGGTTCGTAAAAGTGTTTCGGTTCCAGAAAGTCCGACACACGATAAAAGGCATCGTTGTTGACCAGGATCGCGCCCAACAGGCTCTGTTCCGCCTCGATATTGTGCGGTGCGCTCCGAAAGGCGGGAGTTCCGGAATCGGGCGCGAGCTTGAGGACGTTCGAATCAGTCAAGGCCATGAAAAAGATTGTTCTTTGGATTTGGTCGTTATTGGGATGTTGGATCGGGGGCGGCGATAAAGCGCCAATCGCTGGGACGGCGAAAGCACGAAGCAGCCTTATGCCCGATTCACACATACGGGGTGTGAATCTCGGACGCGCGGCGCATTCTGCTTGACGGCTTTCGCGGCCGAAATCGGGCCGGAGCGGGGCAGTGCACCGCGGCAGGGAAAATCTGGAGTTAGGGCTGAACTTTAGCGCCCGCGGGAAATACCTATCCCACGAGCGACAAGTACCGATCCGCCGTCTCGGAAGCCTGCTCAGAACAACAAGAGATAGAGCAGCGCAAACAGGGTGGCCCCGATGCCGGTGGCGATCAGGACGTAATCGGTGCGGGGGTCGTCGAGCGGATCGAACACTGGTTGGCGGTCTTTCCTGGCCATCGACAAGATTTAGGGCAGGTCGGACCAGCGTTATGTGAAGTAATTCACATTGGCTCACCTTTTTCCGGCAGTTCCGCCGGAACAGGTTTTGGGGTCGCGGGTTGGTAATACGGCTGCGGTTTAAAATCAGGGTTTAGCAAGGACAGCGGATGGCCCAGCGGCTTCAACCAAGGCGATCGGGAAGGGGCGAACGGCAATGGCTGTCGATGTTGATCGACACCATGGAGAAGATTGCCCGGCCTGACGTCCGCGCGCTGCCCTGTGACAAGCGGGTGCTTGCGGCGGTCCGGGCGCAGCTGGCGCGGCCCGCGTCGTCATATCCCCACGGCGGTTCCGCTTCAGTTTTCGCAACTAATCCTACTCGCCGGCGATCTTCAGCTGCGGCCGGCTGCGGCGCTCCAGTGCGCGCAGCTTCGCCTCTTCGCGCGTGATGTAGTCGCGCGTCATCGGCACCACGTCCTGACGCTTGGCGAGCTGGATCTGGAAATTCATCAGGTTCTGCTTGCGGAACGCCATCTCCGACGCTGCCAGATAGAATTCCCACATCCGCGCGAAACGCTCGTCGTAGAGCTGCACCGCCTCTTCGCGGCGCGCCATGAAGCGCTCGCGCCAGGCTTTCAGCGTCTCGGCGTAATGCAGCCGCAGGATCTCGGTGTCGCATACCAGAAGTCCGGCGCGCTCGATCGTGGGAAAAACCTCCGACAGGGCCGGGATGTAGCCGCCGGGGAAGATGTATTTGGCGACCCAGGGGCTAGTGACATCGGGACCGGTCGAGCGGCCGATCGAATGCAACATCATCACGCCGGTGTCGGTGAGCAGTTCGGCGCAGCGCCTGAAGAAGGTCTCGTAGAAGTCGACGCCGACATGCTCGAACATGCCGACCGACACGATGCGGTCAAAAGGCCCGGTGACGTCGCGATAGTCCTGCAGCAGGAATCTGGCCGACTGCGTCAGCTTTTTTTCGGCCGAGCGGGCATTGGCGACCAGCAACTGTTCGGTCGACAACGTTATTCCGGTGACGTCGGCACCGGTCATCTCGGCGAGATAGAGGCCAAGCCCGCCCCAGCCGCAGCCGATATCGAGCACGCGATCACCGCGTCCGATCACAAGCTTTGCCGCGAGATGGCGCTTCTTGGCTAGTTGCGCATCGTCAAGGCCCGTGTCCGGTGTTTCGAAATAGGCGCAGCTATATTGCTTGTCGGCGTCGAGAAACAGCGAATAGAGCCGCCCGTCGATATCGTAGTGATGCGCGACATTGTCTCTCGCGCGCCCGGGCGGATTGAACTGACGCACATGCCTGATCAGATAGCGCATCCACCATTGCGGCTTGGCCCAGTGCGGCAGCACGTCGGGCTGATCGAGCACGATCGCCAGCACGCCGGCGATATCGCCGTGCTCGACGACGAATGTGCCGTCCATGTAGGCCTCGCCGAGCGCGAGTTCGGGATTGAGGAGAATTCGGCGCTCGGTCTGGGTGGTCGCGAAGCGCACTGAGACGGGGTCGCCAGTGCCGTCGCCGCAGGTGAATCTGGCCCCGCTTGCGGTCGTGAACGTCATCGAACCGCGGCGAACGAACTGCCCTAGAAAGCTACGCAACAAACGGTCCATCGAACCACCAGGTCAAACGATCCCGCGCGACTCCGATTTTATCGGCCGTCACTTCCGACTCTTGTGGAACCGAATGGTTCCTAAGTGCCCAACTTTAATCATAATAATAATAACGGTGGTTTGCACCTGCTACTGTGTTGGAGACAAAGCGGATATTCCAAAATGTCACATTCACGCAGTTGCCCGATATGTCTGCTTCCATTCGCGGGATAATCGGCTAAAAGGTGACCGCCGCCCGCGCCCTTCGGGGAGCGCTGGAAGCGATTTCCGCAGCTGGAGAGTAGGGATGTTGAGCCGAGCGCTCACTTTAGCGACGGTGATGCTTCTGATCGGCTGTCTCGCGGCGGACAAGGCGCAGGCGCAGGCGACAAATCTAGAGGCCGGCAAAAGCCCTTCCCAAATTTTCGCAGGGACCTGCAACGCCTGCCACAAGGGTCCGCGCGGCCTCTTGAAGACAGTGCCGGCCGGCTCGCTGCCGACCTTCCTGCGGCAGCACTACACCACGAGCCCCGAAATGGCTGGCGTGCTCGCCTCCTTCCTCATCTCCAACGGGGCGACCGATACCCGCTATACCGGGGGCCAGCCCAAAGGAACCAAGGACGGAGC
>JBATYU010000457.1:0-2781 GCA_049674245.1 Bradyrhizobium sp.
CGGTCATCTTTATGCCCAACGGCTCTTTCGGAGTATCTCCCAGCTCCAGCGCTCAGGGTGCTGACTGAGTCGAGAAGTAATGACGTAATAATCGTTGATCGGTTGATCGGCCATCGCGCACACTAGACCGGATATGCGCTCCGCCGCCGACTGTAGTTTAGGCAAAACAGGCCAATGCAAATTGAGGCGCGGCCTTAACCGCCCGTTGTCGCTGTCGCCATGGCCATTTGGGTGTCCGCCGGTCGATTGCAGGTCGCTTACCATCAATCAGACGGCCGCGAGGGTGCGATGAAGCATGGGAGCGGAAGTCACAGATCGGGGATCAATTCATGAACGATGACGTTCTCTATCATCTGCCGAGGACACCGATGGACATCCTGGCGTTCTGGTTTTCTGATAAGTCTCGTCCGAAGTGGTTCGCAAACGACCCGTCCTTCGATGGAGTCGTGTCCGCCCGCTACGGGGCGATACTTCAGGCCGCCAAACGCGGAGAGCTGTTCCAGTGGCGCGAGACCATTCGAGGACGACTGGCCGAAATAATCGTTCTTGACCAATTTTCGCGGAATATTCACAGGGGTACTGCTACAGCGTTCGAGAGTGACGCGCAGGCGCTGGTGCTGGCACAAGAAGCCGTCCGCGACGAGACCAGATTCGAATTGACGCCCGACGAGAAAGCATTCCTGTACATGCCTTTCATGCACAGCGAGTCAGCTGTCATACATGAGGAGGGCGCGAGGCTCTTTTCCGAAGTGGGGCTGGAGTCGCATTTGGCTTATGAAGAGGAGCACCGCCTTGTCATTCAGAGGTTCGGCCGATTCCCTCATAGGAACGCAATCCTGGGACGTGCTTCCACCGCCGAGGAGGACGTCTATCTAGCCCAGGATCAGGATCTCTAATCTCCTTCGCCAGCTTCATTTCCCTCAACCGATTTCACGCGAGGAGCGCGCTACCAGGGAAATTGTAGCCGACGACACCGGAGCCTCGACAGGTCGTCACCATCGGGCGACCAATTAGCATCGCTCGAACTGCAATAGGCGCACGTCACGGCGCGCCGGATCCGCCCACCACGATCCTCTCATTGAGTTTTTGATCGACGATCTCGACCGTGCGGTCGATCTCGGCACTGGGCACGCCAAGCTGATGCGAAATCAACTTCACCAAGAGGTCGACCCGCTCGATGAAAGGCGCTCCATTGGACACCGCCCGCGCCGCCGACGAGGGTTTGAGAAGGCTTTCCGCCGCCTTGGCGTATTTCTCGAACGGCACCTGATCCTTCGCCTCCGCCCCCAGACGCCGGGCGATGGCATCGACATGGTCATAGATCGATTGCGAGAGTTTCAGATCATCATGCACCGCGTCGCGGATCGACTGCGGCTCGTGCGGTGTGATGCAGCGGTAATTCCCGGTCAATAGCATCGACCATTTAGCCAGCGGGACGAACACCGAATCGAACACTTTGAGCTTCACCGGAACGTCCTGGCCATCCAGCTTCACCGCGTCGATGTCCGCTTCAAGTTCCCGAAGCAGCCGGTTATGGGTCTCATCTGCAAAGGCCGCGGCCTTGAAGTTTGTCGGCAGGCCGACATGAAGGACATTCGCCGCCTCTTCCGGTGGGCGAAAGGCCTGCGGATCAGGCGAGCAGAGCGACACCAGTCCCGGCTCGAAGCGTTCCCATACCTGGGCATTGGTATAGGCCTCCTCCAGGTCCATTTCCTTAAGCGCCGGGATTCGTTTGAGATAGGGTAAGGGCGGCATGTTCATGATCGAAAGACAAGGCAGCTTCGCCTCGGCGATCTTGATCATCAGAACTCGGATCGTATGGTTGGCGTATTGCGGTTCCTGCATGGCAAGAGCGACCAGATCATAACGGGAAAGGTCGACGTCTGGGGGCGTGGTCGCGGCCAGGGTCCCGGGCAGATCGCGCGAGAAGATCGCCCGGTGAATCGCCTCGTCACGCAGCTTGATGCGCACTTCGGTGCCGTCGCGGTTGATGAGTTCTGCAGTCTTCTTCCGGCAAACCAAGGTCACGTTGTGACCCGCCATCAGCAGCTTTGTCGCCAGCAACGAGCCATACGAGGCTCCAAGGATCAGAATGTTACGCGCCACGCTCCCTCCTCCACAAAAGATGCTGGAATTCTCTCTAACGCCCCAACCCAAGCCAGGCCAGAATTTCCGTCAGGGATCTGTTTGGGCGAAGGATTAAGGAGCAGGCCCGACCTTGCATCACATGGCAACAGCCGCTTCGGGCAAGGAGCGTCCGTGTCTACTGCAAGTTGATTGGCATTACAATTACACAGCAGTTTCTCACTTTCATCCTCTCCGGCGCGGAAAATTCTCCCGAATTCCGACAATTGTTGGTTGGCCGAATCGTATCGTCGTTTTGGCGCAGTGACCTGCGGCGCGACTTGAAGCGAGGGCCGAGTTCCCGAAAATCCCGGCTGGGCACGGCCCCACACTCTCCATCGTGTTGCCTTGCTTTGGTCAAACCGGGCTGGAGTGTGGGGCCGGGCAGGTGACATTGGACTGAAGTACGGAGCGCCAATGGATTCCACGCAGCCGAAACAAAGCGACGATCCGCACGATGTCCTTGAGCTCGCGCCCGGCGTCGTTCTGGTCGCGCCCTCGGATCACGCGGATGAAGAGATTCCCAATCTGTTGCGCGCCGCCGCGCGCCAGCATTCGGATCCGCAGACGCGTGAGGAACCCAACTTCGCCGCCGGTCCCGCGGTTCCGTCGGTCGATACCCGGTTTCGCGCGGCTGCCGTCGACAAGGTCCAGGCC
>JBATYU010000458.1:0-2957 GCA_049674245.1 Bradyrhizobium sp.
CGGCAAGCCCGTCTATTGGCCGCAGGACATGCTACGGCGTGCGGCAATGGCGCTGCGTGAGTGCAGCAGCAACGACATATTCAAGGTCGCTCGCGTGACCCTTGAAGCCGCGATCCGATCCCAAGACGACATCGCCGTGCTTCTCGAAACCAAGCCGCCGACGCGACCGGCCGAAGCACCGGCCGCTGCGGTCGCAGCTCACGCCTAAAAAAGTCCTCGGTTCCGAGGTTGATCCATCGGGCAGGCTCTCGGAGTCGCGGCTTGTACGGCGGCCTACGCTCTAATTGGTCGCATTGCAGGTACGTTGAGCGAATATTTAGGATCCGCCCGGCTGTCCTCAGCCGGGCTTTTCGTTTTCGCCGGGCTGTTAGCGGAATGTCTGCATTGTTCCAATCCACCTCATCAATTTAGATAGGGTTCCACTGCTACAATGTGAACAGACGAGCGGTTTATCGCCGAACACCCATTTGACCGCCTGCGTTGGTTTGGTCGGAGGTACCAGCCATGCGCAGCGTCGCAGAATATTTGGCGAGGGCCGCTGAGTTTGACGAGCTTGCGAGATCGGCAAGCGAACAGGCTCTACAAACGCGCTACACTGATATTGCAGAGTGTTACCGCCTTTTAGCGCGTGAGCGGCAACGCCTCATTGAATCAGGTGAGGTCAAGTCGGACGCACCGTCACCGTTTGTCGGCCCTTAGAAAATGCTGGAGCTAGCTACCCCCGGCCGTCCCGATGACCACGTCCGTTGCGACCGCCTGCCGCGACGGTCACCATCCCGATCATCGCGCGATGGTCCCGCTCGCTCGTCTCTTGGTCCCCACCGAGATCACCGCGCTGATGCTGTCGCATCGGCATCGATCATCACCTCCGCTGTCAACATGGTCCTGCATGCGTGCGTTCGCAAGTTGACGGCGATGATGATGATGATGATTCACGCAGCGCGATCTTCAACCGGGTTGGTCAGGGAGACTATCGAGATTTCAACGATAGTAATTCGGAGGGCAAGCCGAGATCGTCCATTGCTCTTGCGAACTGGCTGATCTCCTCGCCCGTGCATTCTCCGAGCGGCTTACCGTTCGGCATGATCACGTCGAGCATCCGGCCTTCGTCCGCCGCAGCGTCGAGCCGAGCAATCAACTCGCTGGCCTCAGATCGGGTAATCTTCATCGCCATCCCAGACACAAGTGAGCCGCAGGTAGCGACCCTGCGGCTCGAATGCCTTGCCTTGCCATGTCAAAGGGAAATGAATGAATGGATGACCGGCGGTGCAAAACCCGTCGTCAGCTTCGATGGCACCTTCAGGGGGCTGTTCGATATTTACGAGACCGACCCGGAGAGCAGCTATTGCGGCCTCAAAGGTCATTCTCGCCAATCCTATGATTGTTATCTCGCGATGATGCGGGTCGAGATCGGGCATTGTCATATTGACGAAACCGATGGCAGCGACTTCCGGCAATGGTTTCGCGCGTGGTCGGCCAACAATATCCACCTCGCGAAGGCGCATATGTGTCTCGCGATCATCAAGGCGGCGCTCGTCTTCGCCATGACGGCGCGCAAGCCAGGGTGCGCCGATCTGTTGGAAATTCTCAAGGCAACAAAAAAGAAACTGCCCGGTCTCAAGCCCCGCGAGTCCTACATCACCTTTCGCGGCGTGAACGCACTTCGCAAGGCTGCCCACAAGCTAGGCCATCCCGGCGCGGCGCTTGCCTATGCCCTTCAATTCGAGGCCGACCAGCGGCAGCTCGACATTATCGGCCAATGGGTGAGGCTTGAGGAGCCGACCCCGCTGACCGACATCGCCGTCAAAAGCAAAAAGTGGTATGGCGCTCACTGGTCAATGGTCAAGAACAACGTCCTCGAAATGACGCCGTCGAAGACAGAGAAGACGACCGGCAAGAAGATCGTCGCGCCGTTCGGCGAATACCCGATGGTGATCGAAGAGCTGAAGCATCCATGCCACGCCAAGCGCAAAGGTCCGCTGATCATCAACGCGAGGACCGGCCTGCCGTACCGCGCCGATCAATGGAATGATCTATGGCGCGAAGCCTGCGAGATCGTCGGCATCGACTCCAAGGTGAATTGGAATCGTGATCTGCGCGCAAGCGGCATTACCGAGGGCGATGAAGCTGACGCCAATATCGGCGATCAGGCCACCCAAGCCGGTCACAACCCGCTAACGACCAAGCGCACCTATATTCGCGGCCACCGCGCCGTGACCAGGGTCGCCGAGGCTCGCCGAGCGTACCGGAGGCGGCAAGATCAAACCTAGAACGGGGCGGCGCACAGACCCGCCCCTGCGGCGCACCGGATTTAATGAAATCAATGGTTTGACGTTAACAAGTCCTTAAATCGCAAATCCTAGATTCGGTTTGAGGCGCGGCGCGGCGAGGCGAGGCCGCTTTCGCCGGCGAGCGTATCGTTGACTAGTGGCTAGAAAGACACTTTGGGATGGCGCGAACGGCCGTCACAGGACCTTGGTCGCATTTCCGCGCCGCTGCGCGGACGGTGCGGCGTTGCCTGGCTAGATCCTCATTGCTTGCTGCAGTCCTGGTCATGAGCGGACTGGCGTCCGGCGCCCGTGGGGCCGATGCGGTCAAGGGCGAGGCGACGTTCTCGGCGTCAGGCGGCTACGCGCGGCTGGTCCTCAAGCTCGCCGAGGATGTCAATTCGGAGGTGACCACCGCAGGTTCCATCATCGTGATCCGGTTCGCCCGCCCGGTCGACATCCCCGTCGACAAATTGTCGGACGCGGTGCCTGACTACGTCTCTTCCGCAAGGCGCGACCCGGACGGCTCGGCGATCCGGCTGTCGCTGGCGCGCAGGGCGACCATCAACACCATGACCGCCGGCGAGCGGATCTTCGTCGATTTTCTGCCCGACAGCTGGAGCGGGCCGCCGCCCAGCCTGCCCGTGGAAGTCGTGCGCGAGCTTTCCGAGCGGGCGCGCGCCGCCGAGC
>JBATYU010000459.1:0-3494 GCA_049674245.1 Bradyrhizobium sp.
GATTATCCCTGTGTTTGCTGTGCGCAAGCGTTTCGGGCCTAACGGCCCAGGCACAGACCGCCGCTCCGGTGCCGCCACCGCCGGCAGCCGCTCCGCCACCCCCGCCGACGCCGGTGGCATTTAACGACGCGCTGCTGAAGGCGGCGAACGACCTGTTCTCCAAAGCCAAGCTGGACAGCGCACCGGACAAGGTGACCCTGGTCATCGACCCCCTGATCGACGGCGTCACCGGCGCGCAATCCAATGCGACGCATCTGGAGGAAAAACGCGTCGTCGAACTGGTCAAGAGCAACTATCCGCGCTTCCAGGTCGCGCGTTTCTCCTCCGAATCGGTATCAAAATCGCCGGTGGTGCTGATCGGCACTTTCACCGCGGTCAATAATGCGGGGGTGGCTGGGGGCGCACGCGATGCCTATCGCATCTGCCTTGCGCTCGCCGACCTCAAGACCAAGACGATCATTTCGAAGGGTGTTGCGCGCGCGCTGCCGGAAGGTATCGATCCCACCCCGGTGGCCTTCTTTGCGGATAGCCCGGTGTTCGCCAAGGACGCTTCCACCGACGCCTATATCAAGAGCTGCCAGGGCACCAAGGTCGGTGACAATATCGATCAGGCCTATGCCGATCGCATATTGGTGGCCTCGCTTGTGAATGACGGCATCGAAGCCTACGACGCGGGACGATACAGGGATGCGCTCGACGTCTATCAAAGCGCGTTGAAGACGCCGGGCGGCGACCAGTTGCGTGTGCTCAACGGTATCTATCTTTCCAATTACAAGCTTCGCCGCACCAAGGTTGCGATGGAGGCGTTTGGAAGAGTTGTCGACTATGGGCTCAAGGGTGATCGGCTTGCCGTCAAGTTCCTGTTCAAGCCCGGCTCTACCCAATTCTATACGGATCCGAGCGTCAGGGCGCCCTACGAAGCCTGGCTTGAAAAGATTGCCGAACGAACCGCCGCGAACAAAGGATGCCTTGAGGTTGTCGGCCACACCAGTGCAACGGGCCTGGCGGCTCTCAACGATCGCCTGTCCGGCCTGCGTGCGGATTACATCAAGGACCGGCTCGAAGATGAGGAGCGTTCCCTGCGCGGGAGAATCCTCGCGACAGGGAGAGGATCGCGGGAAATGATTGTCGGAACCGGCAGGGATGATGCGAGCGATGCGCTCGACCGGCGGGTGGAGTTCAAGGTCGCCAAATGCTCGACCTGAAGGCTGTGCTCTGATTGAATCAGAGCCCTGTCTCTCTTTTTTGTTTGACGCGTTTTCTTCACGCGAACCGGTACTCCACCCCGGATCAAGTCCGGGGCAGGCTTTCGCTCGAAAACGCTTTGCTCAACGAGAGAGCGTCCTCGCGACCCGGAAACCGATATCGTCGTAATGCGCGTCGGCATTGGCTTTCGCGCGGACGGCCGGGCGTAGCGATATTTCGGTGCTGAACCAGTCGCCACCCCGTACTGTCCGGGTTGAGCAGGCGCCATCCAGGCGCGCAGCGCTGTACAGCTTGGCCGTGACGTAGTCGTTGTAAAAGCAGTCCTCAGTCCATTCCCAGACATTGCCGACGAGATCGTGGAGGCCGAAATTGTTGGCCGCGAAGGAGCCGACAGGCGCTGTGAAGGGGAATCCGTCCGTGCAATTCATGTAGGGCGCGTCGCCTGGCAGGCCTGCCGTCTTTGCCGATTGATCGGCGCCATTGGCGAATTTGCATATCTCGCCGGGATCATTGCCGAAGCCATAACGCGAGGTGCTGCCCGCCCGCGCGACATATTCAAACTCGGCCTCGGAAAGCAGCCGATAGGATTTGCCGGTAGTTTGCGACAGCCATTCGACATACGCCTTTGCGTCCACCCAGCTCACGCATACCGCGGGATGGTTGCCGTCCTGGGCGTAGCCGGGAATGAGGAAGGAGCGATCGGCTCGTTCCTGTGGAGAGTTGTGCTCGAAGGTGTAGCAGCGGTTACTGCCTTTGTACCCGGAACTGGTGACGAAGGCGGCATATTGATCCCGCGTCACTTCAAATCGGTCGACGGCAAACGGCTGCTTGATGGTGGCCTTGTGCTGAGGTTCTTCGTTCGCCGCCGCCAAGCCGCTCTCGATATCGCTACGGCTTGATCCCATCAGGACCTCACCCGCGCCGACCACCACCATCTCCGGACAGTTTTCGCATTCCTTGAAAGCGTCTTTGGGCTTAAGCCCGCATTCCTCCGCTTGCGACAAAGTCTGCGCGGTACGGGAGGAAAGCGCGGCGAGAGGCGCCGACGCGCGCGAGCAAGCTGACGACAAACGTGGCTCGTTGCTCTTTGTCTCTCTGCCGAGCCTGGTATCGCCGGTGACCGCCGCGGCTATTCGGGCCGTTTCCTCGGGTTTTGCCTGCACGGCGGCTTTTGCCTTGGCCGCATCGGCGGATGCGGTATTGGAAGATTTGGCATCCGCGAGCGTGTTCTGCTTTTCATAGGCCTCGCGCTCCCGGGCCGCCCTCGCTGCCTCCTCAGTCGTGGCCTTCTCGGCCGCAATCCTGGCCTCTTGTGCCGCCTTTGCCCGCGCTGCGACCTCCGCGCGTTCGGCTTCGGCGGCCTGGGCTTCTTCTAGAACCCTCTTCTCGGCGCCGAGACGCGCCTCTTCGGCCGCGGCTGCCTTCGCCGCGATCAGCTTGTCGCGCTGCGCCTTTGCGAGGTCGCTGTAGAAACCGGAAGGATATCTCTTGAGGAAGGAATCCCAGCCTGACACGACATTGATCTGCAAGGCGAGTTCGTAATCGTCCTTTGCGGCTGCATAGAGATCGACAAGAGGCTGGGGCGGTGACGGAACCAACGCAACGTCCTCGCCGCCGAGCGAGCCGTAGATGAAAGGCTCTTGCCGGTTGTGGGTAACCCTCAGAACGTCGTCACGCACGAAGCCGAATGCTTTGCGCAGGTCGAGACCCGGCCTTGGCAGATATTTCAATAGCGCCGCCGTAAACGGGCTGTTCTTGTCGTCGCCATCGGTCGCGGTGGAGCCAGCCTTCGCCGCGAAGGCGATCAGGGTGTTCGGACTGACCGGCTCGACCTTGGCAAGCCCTCGCCCGACCGCCCGGGAAGCGATGGTATGCTTTATGATCTTGCTGAAAGGATTGTCGCGACAGGCGTCCAGAATGACCAGCCGAAGCTGCCTTGCCGGCTCGATGACCGTCAACACGCGGTCGAGCGGTATCGCCTCGTCGAACGCATCGATATCGCGTTCAAGGGTCGCGTCGACCGGAATGAGATAGTTGGTGCCTTCGATCTCCATCCCGTGCCCGGCGTAATAGACGATCGCAACGTCAGCGTCGCGGACGTCGTCGGAAAAGTCGCGCAGTGCGCGACGCATCTCGTTGACCCCAAGATCGTGCTTGAACTCCACGACATTGAATCCGGCGCCCTTGAACATCTCCGAGGCGGCATCGGCGTCCCTGGCTGGATTTGAAAGCGATTCGACCTTTTGATAGGCGGAGTTGCCGATCACGAGCGCCACGCGCTTTTCGGC
>JBATYU010000460.1:0-2541 GCA_049674245.1 Bradyrhizobium sp.
GTGGCGCAAAGCGGTCGTCCGGCCGAGTTGTAAATCGCAGATGGGCCAGAAGCCGGCCTCCAACGGCGACCGACGTGTCAAGGCGAGCGGCCAAGCGGGATTGCGGCGCCACCGGTCGCACGCAGGTGTTTTGTCAAATTCCGTCCAGAATAACCAGGCTGCCGCTCGTGCTCTTGAGTCTAAGACCAATTATCTTTTGGTAGGCGGCCGATTCATACCAGCGTTCAGCGGATTCTCGTGACGGAAATTCAACGATCACGGTGCAGGGATGCTCCCACTGACCTTCGAGCACTGTCGCCTTACCACCAACAGCGAGAAACTGACCTCCAAACGGCGTGGCCGTGTCGCCTACTTGCTTTTGATACTCTGCAAGCATCGCTTCGTCGTGAACAGTCAACACTACAATCAGGTAGGCTTTCATCTGAAAAACCTCTTGTTGCTTAACTGGTCGCTGAGCAAACGCTCAACGTGCGACGCACATGCTCATAACTAAGCCGCGCTCTGCGTATCTTGCCTCGCGGCGTTCCGCGCTTCGATAGCCTTGACCGAGTTTTCGAAGGCCCTCTCCAGCACGCGCCTCCCGATCGTTCCGAGTACGAAACCGAGCATTCGTCCCTTCAAGTTCTTGCCCTCTCGAATGACGACCACGTCAATATCGGTCGTGCCATTTGGCTGACGTGTGAAGGTGTAGGTGTGGCTCGACGCCCCGCCCCAGACGTTGGAGTCGGTCGTCGTGAGGACGACGCGGTTGAGATCGGACCAATCGTAGTGCAGGCGTTCCCAAATCCCGCCAGAGCCCTCCGTGACGTCGGCTCCCGTGTGACTCCGGTGATGCACCTTGAGGTACTCATCGGCGCTATTGCCAAAAAGTTTCGAACGACCCAGTCCGAAGTCGGTGAGCCCTCGGACGTATTGCTCAGGCGTCAACGTTGTTCTCTGATGGAGGTGAATCGTGGACATGTGTTGCTCCTTGTTGACAGCTTTCTGATGCCCCTCGCGGCGACTTGAAGGACCAAAGAAAGCGCTCAGCTCGTGCTAAGGGTTGGAGACAAGAGGTTCGGGAGCCTTGCGCGCTTCCAGCGCAGCCCCCCGCCCGCTGCTGGGTTGAGTTCCGAAAGATCTCGATATTTTCGGCAAGCCATTGCGGCAGCGTTCTTGGAGACTTGCCGGTCAATGCCTCGACAGTCGACGTGGTCTCTCCAAGAGCCGATTCACGGAACATCTGGTCCAACCCGACCAGTAAATCGGCGACCAGTGGCGGGAGGCCGTCAGCTAACAGCGTGGCTCGCTGTTCCTCGGTCGATCGATGGTTGTAGACGACCAGGTGGCCGAGCAGGCTCGACAGTTGCTCAGCAACCTGCCGCATGGTCCAAGCCCGCGGCCCAGTCAGATGATAAGCGCGCTGCGACTCCGAGCTGAATTCCTCGAGCAACGCCACGCGCGCTACGTCGGCAATGTCGCGCGTATCGATAAAGTTCACGCGCCCCTCGCCTGCCGCGCCCGCCCAGGAGCCGGCGGCGATTTGGCCTGCCGCGCGCTTGAGGATGTCGACGTATGCCGAGGGCCGCAAGACGGTCGACGCCACCGGCTGCTGAGCCAAATGTGCCTCGATCCGCATATGCCAGGCAAAAGGATTGAGGCGAGATGCTGGCCCCAAGGCGGAGAGTTTGACAATATGGCGGACGCCAGCAGCGACGGCGCCGTCGATCAACGCGATCTCGTTGGCCACTTGCTGTGGCGACGTGCCATGCGAAACGAACAGCCGATCGGCCCCACGAAGTGCCTCCTGAAGCGTATGCGGCTGATCGAAATCGATAGCGGCGATGCTGGCACCCTTGGGCAGTTGAGCCGCGTCGGGCCGCCGGGTCAGCACGACTATATCGACCGGATCGGAAGCGAGGAGGCTGGTCAGCGTCGAGCCGACGCGACCCGTCGCGCCGACTATGGCGATCCGCGGCTCACGCGATGTCGATTGGATTTTCCTGGACATGTCGAAGTCCTCCTTGTATCTTGGAACAATCGGTCCAACATGTATGGAACGATCGTTCCAAGATGTCAAGTGGGGTATTTATGAGCGGCAAGCCGCAATTCGATGAAGTTGCCGTGATCGCTGCGGCGATTGAGGTTTTCTGGCGTCATGGTTATTCGACCGCTGCTATCAGCGACCTGACGGAGGCTACCGGGTTGTCGCGCTCCAGCCTCTACCAGCGTTTCCACGACAAAGACGGCTTGTTCCACGAAGCCCTTGAAGCTTATACGCAGCGTGTCTTGCGGCGCATGAACTCGGCCAAGGCTGATACCGCGCGCGGGCGATTGAAGGCGTTGCTGCGTGCGTTTTTGCCGGACAGATCCCGGCCCGCGGGCTGCCTGATCGGGCGAAGCTGTGCCGAGATCTCGGCACTATCCAAAGAAGGACAGGCCGCCACGCTGGCAGCAGCGGCACGTCAGCGTGAGATTTTGGCACGCCTTCTGCGTGAAGGCGTGGCGGCGGGCACGTTGGCCGAAGATACCGATATCGATGCTATGGCGTGGTATTATATC
>JBATYU010000461.1:0-6693 GCA_049674245.1 Bradyrhizobium sp.
CGCAAGGACAGGCCGCCGCGGCCGATCTGCCGAACTTCGCGACCGGCGGCGCCGAGCTACATTTCTTCGAGACGCGCGAGGTGTGAGGCGGTGACGGCAAAAGGCTGCACTCACATCGCCGGCATCCGCGACGTCACGCCGAGCGCGCTGGGTTGCGAGGAATGCCTGAAGAGCGGCAGCCAATGGCTGCATTTGCGGATCTGCCGCTCTTGCGGCCATGTCGGTTGCTGCGACGATTCTCCCAATAAGCACGCAACCAAGCATTTTCACGCCTCGGGCCATCCGATCATCGAAGGTTACGACCCGCCCGAGGGATGGGGCTGGTGTTACGTCGATGAAGTGCTGTTCGATCTGTCGCGGCGCAAGACCGCGCATAACGGCCCGATTCCACGCTATTATTGATTCAATCCTTCAATTGGGACTCCTCGTCGTTTATGACGATCGTGTAAAAATCCGGGCATCACTGCTGCCGGTTTTGACGTCTTGCCGCATGCCTGAGTAGGGCTCCGTCGATGTGGCAATTTGCCGGGGAGGCTAGTAGCATTTCGCATCCGTCCAATAGGGGAGTGCGTCATGGTCCTCGGGTTGAGTTTGGCTAATTTTACGATGGTCCACGTGATCATCAGCCTGATCGGTATCGTCTCCGGCATCATCGTCATGTTCGGGATGCTCGGCTCCAACCGGATGCCCGGCCTGACCGCGATCTTCCTGTTGTCCACCATCCTGACCAGCGCCACCGGCTTCGGCTTTCCGTTCACCCAATTGCTGCCGTCGCATATGATCGGCATCCTCTCGCTGGTGCTGCTGGCGATCGCCTGCATCGCGCTGTACGCCATGCGGCTCACCGGTCCCTGGCGCTGGATCTATGTGACGACGGCGCTGGCCGCGCTGTATCTCAACGTGTTCGTGGGGGTGATCCAGGCCTTCCTCAAGATACCTGCGCTGCATGCGCTGGCGCCAAGCGTGCCGCCGAGCGAACCGCCCTTCGCGGTGATCCAGGGCCTCGTTCTGCTGTTCTTCGTCATCGTGATCATCGGCGCCTGGCGGCGATTCCGCCCCGCGGCGGCGCTCGCCTGAGCCGAACGCGTCATTCCGGGGCGATGCCAACGGGTCGCGCGAATGCGCGCCCCCGACGGGCGCAATAGCGCTCGCGCAGAGATGACAGGCTCCGCAGCGAACTACGATGTGCGATTGCACATCGGAGAATCTCGAGATGCTCAGATGTGCAATTGCACATCATAGTTCACGCTGCGCGTGCCCCGGAATGACGGCGTAAAAATCAGGAGTGCGACATGCCAACGATCAAGACCAAAGACGGCACCGAGATCTATTACAAGGATTGGGGTTCGGGTCAGCCCATCGTGTTCAGCCATGGTTGGCCGCTGTCGGCCGATGACTGGGACGCGCAGATGCTGTTCTTCCTCAATCACGGCTATCGCGTGATCGCCCATGACCGCCGCGGTCACGGCCGATCCGCCCAGGTGGGCGATGGCCATGACATGGATCACTATGCAGACGATCTTGCGGCCGTGACGGCGCATCTCGATCTGAAGAACGTCATTCACATCGGCCATTCCACCGGCGGCGGCGAGGTGGTGCACTATCTGGCACGACGCGGTGAGAGCGGCGTGGCGAAGGCGGCCATTCTCTGTGCGGTGCCGCCCTTGATGGTGAAGACGGAAGCCAATCCAAAGGGCCTTCCCAAAGCGGTATTTGATGACTTTCAGACGCAGCTCGCGGCCAATCGCTCGCAATTCTATCGCGACGTGGCGGCCGGTCCCTTCTACGGCTACAACCGGCCGGGTGCAAAAGCCTCAGAGCCTGTCATCGCGAATTGGTGGCGCCAGGGTATGATGGGCGGCGCCAAGGCGCATTACGATGGCATCGTCGCCTTCTCGCAGACCGATTTCACCGAGGATCTCAAGAAGATCAGCGTGCCGGTGCTGGTGATGCATAGCGAAGACGATCAGATCGTTCCCTACGTCGCTGCTGGTCCATTGTCGGCAAAGCTCTTGAAGAACGGCACGCTGAAGACCTACAAGGGCTTTCCGCATGGCATGCCCACCACGGAAGCGGCCACGATCAACGCCGACCTGCTCGCCTTCATCAAGGGATGAAGGCCATCCAGTTCGGCGGTACTGGAAAGCGAGGACATCAATCGGTCTACTCGCCGTCAATCCGGGGCGATGCGAAGCATCGAACCCGGAATCTCGAGATTCCGGGTTCACGCTGCGCGTGCCCCGGAATGACGGTTGGACCCGTCAAACCGCCGCAAATTTCGATGCTTTTGCCGTGGCCCCTTCGCCCTATACTTTGGCTCCATGTAATGGCAGGAATTCGTAATGGATCGCATTCGCATCACCGGCGGCCGCAAGCTCAACGGCATCATCCCGATTTCGGGCGCGAAGAACGCCGCGCTGCCGCTGATGATCGCGGGGCTGCTCAGCAAGGAAACCCTGATCCTCGATAATGTGCCGCGGCTTGCGGACGTCGCGCAATTGCAGCGCATTCTCGGCAATCACGGCGTCGACATCATGTCCGCGGGCAAGCGGACAGGCGACCGCGAATATCAGGGCCAGACCCTGCACATTTTCGCCTCCGACATCATCGACACCACCGCGCCGTATGAATTGGTGTCGCGGATGCGCGCGAGTTTTTGGGTGATCGCGCCGCTGCTGGCGCGGATGCATGAAGCCAAGGTCTCGCTGCCCGGCGGCTGCGCCATCGGCACCCGGCCGGTCGACCTGTTGATCATGGCGCTGGAAAAGCTCGGCGCCGACATCGCGATCGACGGCGGCTATGTGGTCGCGAAGGCGGCTGGCGGGCTCAAGGGTGCCGCGATCGATTTCCCCAAGGTGACCGTCAGCGGCACCCACGTCGCGATGATGGCCGCGACCCTGGCCAAGGGTACCACCATCATCACCAACGCGGCCTGCGAGCCGGAAATCGCCGACGTCGCCCGTTGCCTGAACAAGATGGGCGCGCGCGTCAGTGGCGCCGGCACGCCGCGCATCACCATCGAAGGCGTGGAAAAACTCCACGGCGCGCGCCATACCGTGCTGCCCGACCGGATCGAGGCCGGCACCTATGCGATGGCGGTGGCGATGACCGGCGGCGACGTGCAGCTTGCAGGCGCGAGGCCCGAGCTGTTGCAGTCGGCGCTCGACGTGCTGACGCAGGCAGGCGCCGAGATCTCCGTCAATGACGAAGGCATCCGCGTCGCGCGCAATGGCGCCGGCATCCGGCCGGTCAAGGTTTCGACCGCGCCGTTTCCAGGCTTTCCCACCGATCTGCAGGCGCAACTGATGGCGCTGATGATTCAGGCCGAGGGTTCCTCCGAGATCACCGAGACGATTTTCGAAAATCGCTTCATGCATGTGCAGGAGCTGGCGCGGTTCGGGGCGCGCATCTCGCTCGATGGCGAGACCGCCACCATCGACGGCATCGCGAAACTGCGCGGCGCGCCGGTGATGGCGACCGACCTGCGCGCCTCGGTATCCCTGGTCATTGCGGGCCTCGCCGCCGAGGGCGAAACCATGGTCAACCGCGTCTATCATCTCGACCGCGGCTTTGAGCGGCTGGAGGAGAAGCTGTCGGCGTGCGGGGCATCGATCCAGCGCATCAGCGATTAGGCGCGTATTCCGCAAAAGCATGCCCCCGGAATACGCGCAAACTTGAGGTCTTTTTGCTTATGATGGCGACCGCCCAGCTCAAATTGATGGCGCTCGATGCCGACGACCTCGCGGTGATTTCGGCGCACGTCCAGGACGCCCGGGTGCGGACCTCCGAGATCATCTGGCGGCAGGGCGAGAAGCGGCTGGTGATCGGCATGAGGCGGCTGGACTGGGAACAGACGTTATGCGGCGAGACCACGCAGCGCCGCCTGGTCGCGGCGCTGCGCTTCGACCGAGTGTTGTCCTGCAAGTCCCGCCACATCGATCTGGAGGCGCAGGACGCGGTGCTCGATCTGGTGGGAATCGAGTTTCACGAGGGCGAAGCGCCCTCGGGCAGCGCGCTTCTGTTGTTCGCGCAAGGAGGGGCGCTGCGACTGGACGTCGAATGCCTGGAATGCGAGCTGACCGACCTTGCGGCCGACGATCTCGGCGAGCCCGGGACGGGGGCGTAAGTTAGTGACGTCATTCCGGGGCGCGCGATAGCGCGAACCCGGAATCTCGAGATTCCCCGGGGCGCAATTGCGCCCCTGAGGTCTGGTCCTGACGAACCATCCCGGAATGACGGGCCGCTTGAAGGGTTGACGGACGTGGGCTGCCGCGCCATTGCAGTAGACTTGGCAGCAGACTCGCGAATCCCGCCGGATAACCTCCATGCCCCTTCGACTGGACCGACGCAGCGCCGATTTCGACAAGCTGTTCGTGACATTTCTCGCCGCCAAGCGCGAAGTGTCCGCCGACGTCGAGCGCGCGACCCGCGCCATCGTCGAGGACGTTGCGGCGCGCGGCGATGCGGCGCTGATCGAAGCGACGAAGAAATTCGACCGGCTCGATCTTGAGGCGAGCGCCTTGCGCGTCTCCGCGGCCGAGATCGACGCCGCCATGATGGCCTGCGACGCCACGACGCTCGATGCGCTCAACTTCGCGCGCGAGCGGATTGAGACGTTCCATCGCCGGCAACTGCCGAAGGACGAGCGTTTTACCGACCCGCTCGGTGTCGAGCTCGGCTGGCGCTGGAGCGCGGTCGAGGCGGTCGGCCTCTATGTCCCCGGCGGCACCGCCGCTTACCCATCCTCGGTGCTGATGAATGCAGTACCCGCAAAAGTCGCCGGCGTCGCGCGCGTGGTGATGGTGGTGCCGGCGCCCGACGGCAAGCTCAATCCGCTGGTGCTGGCGGCGGCGCAGCTTTCCGGCGTCACCGAAGTCTACCGCGTCGGCGGCGCGCAGGCGGTGGCGGCGCTCGCCTACGGCACCGCGACGATTGCCCCGGTCGCGAAAATCGTCGGTCCCGGCAACGCCTATGTCGCCGCGGCAAAGCGGCTGGTGTTCGGCAAGGTCGGCATCGACATGATCGCGGGCCCTTCCGAAGTGCTTGTGATCGCCGACAATACCGGCAATGCCGGCTGGATCGCGGCCGATCTTTTGGCGCAGGCCGAGCACGACGCCAGCGCGCAGTCGATCCTGATCACCGACGCCGAGGAGCTCGCCGATGAGGTCGAGCGCGCAATAGAGGCGCAGCTTTCGACCCTGCCGCGCGCGGCGATCGCGCGCGCCTCCTGGAACGATTTTGGCGCGATCATTTTGGTCGAGAGCATCGACGATGCGGTGGCGATCGCGAATGCGATCGCGGCCGAGCATCTGGAAATCATGACGGCGGATCCGGAAATGCTCGCGGCGCAGATCGGCAATGCCGGCGCGATCTTCTTAGGCTCCCATACGCCGGAGGCGATCGGCGACTATGTCGGCGGTTCCAACCACGTGCTGCCGACGGCGCGCTCGGCGCGATTCTCATCGGGCCTGAGTGTGCTCGACTTCATGAAGCGAACCTCGATCCTGAAATGCGGGGTGGACCAGTTGCGCGCGCTGGGACCGGCGGCGATGACGCTAGGCCGAGCCGAGGGACTGGAAGCCCATTCGCGCTCGGTCGGACTTCGCCTCAACCAGCCATGACCAAGCCTGCCGCAGGGGACGATTCACAAAATCGCATCGTCGCGGTGACGCTCGACGAAGAGTCGATCGGGCGTTCCGGGCCCGACATCGAGCACGAGCGCGCGATCGCGATCTATGACCTGATCGAGCAAAACCTGTTCGCCCCGGAAGGCGCCCATGACGGGCCGTTCACGCTGCATATCGGCATCACCGGCAACCGGCTGATGTTCGACATCCGCCGCGAGGACGGCGCGCCCGTGATGGCGCATCTGTTGTCGCTGACGCCGTTCCGGCGCATCGTGAAGGACTATTTCATGATCTGCGACAGCTATTATCAGGCGATCCGTACTGCTACGCCCGACAAGATCGAGGCCATCGACATGGGCCGCCGCGGCATCCATGACGAAGGCTCGCGCACGCTGCAGGAACGGTTAAAGGGCAAGGTGCGGATCGATTTCGAAACCGCGCGCCGGCTGTTCACGCTGATCACCGTGCTGCACTGGAAGGGTTAACCCCACATGGTTGTTGCGCGTGCGCGCAATCCGCAAGCCGTGCTGTTCGCATGCGGCATGAACAGCGTGCGGTCGCCGATGGCCGCTAGCCTCTTGCAGCGGATGTTTCCGCACGCGCTTTACGTCAAATCGGCCGGCGTCAGAAAAGGCGCACTCGATCCGTTTGCGGTCGCTGTGATGGCCGAGCTCGGCCAGGATATTTCCACCCACAAGCCTGTCACGTTCGAGGAACTCGACGATTGGGAAGGGCTCAATTTCGACCTGATCATCACGCTGTCGCCGGAGGCGCATCACAAGGCGCTGGAGCTGACGCGCACGTTGGCTGCCGATGTCGAATATTGGCCGACCCACGATCCCACCACGACCGACGGCAATCGCGAGCAGAAGCTTGCCGCCTATCGTGAGGTCTGCGACACCCTGCTGATGCGCATCCGCAAGCGGTTTGCCAAGGTGGGCGCGGCGAGCGGCTAAATCGGCTGCAAAATGGCGTTCCCCGGATGCGGCGCAATACGAAGTATTGCGTTGCTGATCCGGGGTCCATGCGAGCCGTGGGTCCCGGCTCAGCGTCGCGTCATTTCATG
>JBATYU010000462.1:0-2123 GCA_049674245.1 Bradyrhizobium sp.
CCGAGGCGCTGCAGAGTTCGGAGAGATTCGGCTCCGCGCTGTCGCTGGTGCGCGCGGCCCAGCACACCGCGACCTCCTTGCGTGAGCGCCTTTCGCCGGACGCCTGGCAGGTCATCACCGAGATGGCGGAGCGCCTGGCCGAGGAGGTCGAGGACGACGATGGCGTCGTCAGCGCCGCCGAATTGACATTGCAGGAGCTTGCGAGTTTTGCGGGGCTCGCGCAGGAAAACATGAACCGGGCGGCCGGCTGGCGGTTTCTGGAAATGGGCCGCCGCGCCGAGCGCGCCATCAACACCGTGCGTTTCGCGCGCCAATTTGCCTATGACGAGGCCGGTGACGAGGACCTCGACGTGCTCTTGACCCTGGTGGATTGCCAGATCACCTATCGCTCGCGTTATCTGGTCGGGCCGCTGCTCGCGCCGGTGCGCGATCTCGCCGTGCTCGATCCCTATAACCCGCGCTCGGTGGCGTTCCAGGTCTCCGCGCTGAACGATCATATCGCCGCCCTTCCAAGCCTGAAGGAGCACGGCCTGATCGAGCGGCCGCAACGCCTTGCGGTGGCGCTACAGGCGACGCTCGCGACCACCGAGGCCGAGGCGCTCGAGGCCAAGACACTGTTCGCACTGGAACAGGATCTGCTGACGCTGGCCGAGGCCATCGGATTGCATTACTTCCCCCACGGACCCAAAGCCAGCCGGCCCGAAAAGCTGACGGGCCTCGCGTGATCTACGACATTCGCCACGTCACCACCTATTCTTACGAACATCCGGTGAGCTTCGCACGCTGCTCGCTGCGGCTGGAGCCGAGGAGCGGCGACGGACAGGAACTGCTCTCGCACAGCGTCGAGATCAGGCCGCGGCCCGCCGACCGCACCGCGCGCCATGATTTCTTCGGCACCCACACCGAGAGCGTGCTGATCGAAACGGCGCATCGCCATTTGCGCATCGATTCCCGCTCGCGGGTCAAGGTCGCCCGCCAGGCATTGGATCGCGCGGCGCCAAGCCCAGCGTGGGAGTCCGTTCGCGACGCAGCCTTTGAGGCCACCAGCCTCGGGCCTTCCTCGCCGATCGGCTATGTCTTTGCGAGCCCGCTGGTGCCGGTGCTTGCGCCGGTCACCGCCTATGCCGCGGCGAGCTTTCCTCCGGAAAGAGGGGTTCTGGCCGGCGCGGTCGATCTGATGCACCGGATTCGTAGCGAATTTAGATACGATCCCAAGGCGACCGTCATCTCGACGCCGCTCGAGGAGGTGCTCGAGAAACGCCACGGCGTTTGCCAGGACTTTGCCCATCTGATGATCGCTGGCTTACGCGGGCTGGGACTGCCGGCGGCCTATGTCTCGGGCTATCTGCGCACCATCCCGCCGCCCGGCAAGCCGCGCCTGCAGGGCGCGGACGCAACCCACGCCTGGGTCTCGCTCTGGTGCGGCGAGGGGCTCTCCTGGATCGGCTTCGATCCGACCAACGACCTTCTGATCGAGAACGATCACATCGTGCTGGCGGTCGGGCGGGATTTTTCCGACGTCTCGCCGGTCGACGGCATCATCGTCGGCTCGCGCAAGCAAAAGCTCGGCGTCGCCGTCGATGTGCTGCCGGTGGAGTGAGGCGGGATCGGCTCGCCTGCCAAGGCCCATGAGCGGGTCGGCCTTCGGCGAGACCCGGCGGCGCATCATTCCGATATTTAGATATTTAAATGTCAAACAGCGCAGACAACGCGAGTCCGCATTCCCGCGGCGCGGACGCGCCCGAGTTGTGCATGAATCGTTCGCCCCGAATTCAAGAGGGCGCAGGGAATGCCGGGTGCGCAGCTCGCACCCGCAGCCTCGCGTGCGAAAGTAAAAAGCACACGAGCGTAATCACCACAGGTACGCCGCAATCAGCCGACATTCCCTGCGCGTTGGTTTTAACGGCTTATAACGTGCTCTCCCCGGCGACGAATTCGTCTTGTCACCGTCGCCGGCGGATTAAGGTTTGCCAGCCCGGTCGGGCTTTGCGCACCTCCGCCGACTTGACACCAGCAACGGGTGCCAGGACCACACGGTTTTGCCGTCCGCTAGCTGCGCCGCTCGTCTTGCGCGATCCTGATCGCTCACAGGCGAAAACCTGCCCTGCAATCACGCTCGCGCG
>JBATYU010000463.1:0-5365 GCA_049674245.1 Bradyrhizobium sp.
TCGCCTTCGCGGAACGCGAGCACTGAAGCCGCAGCGTCCCAGGCGATCTCGGTGCGGTAGGCATAGATCGCCTCCTTGTCGCCGAACGAGGGCCGCAGCGTGATGTAGATCCCTTCGAGCCACATCACCGCGCGGCGCGAATAGGCCCCCAAGCCATCGGGCGCGATGTCGCCGTTGACTTGTGCCGCAGCCGGCTGAGCGTCCATGCCCTTGCGCAAGGAGACGCCGAGCGCCTGTTCCAGCCGCACGGTGGTGGCGAGCGTGAACGGCCGGCGTCCGCCGAGCACTTTCTCCAGCGTCGAAAGGCTGAGCTTGGCCTGTTCGGCGAGCGTCTGCCGGGAGATGCGGCGGCGCGCGATTTCCTCGCGAATGGTCTCGCCAATCTGCCGGCTTTGCTCGGCGGAAAGCTGCTTGTCCGGCGTCGGCATCGTCACCCCTGCTCCCATTCCCGTCATTGTAGCAGACGCACAATCCAGCACAAAACCGCACAAAGCCGTTTCCACCGCGGCGGGACGTAACGGATGGCGGCTGAACAATGCCGATCATGATGCTGGCGTAAAGACAGGCCCTTCCGCACAACTTGAGGCGACGACATCGTCCCTCGGGAGTTGAACAAATGACGACCTGTGATGAGATCGAGACCCATAATCGCCCTTCGGTTCTATCGAAAATTGCGACTGTTTTGTTGTTTGTTGCCGTGCAAGGCATTGCCATCGCCATTGTCGGATTTGCCGCGCTGTTCTTGAGTTTCGAGCCGGTGTGGTCGGCGCAAGGCCTGCCCGTGACTCTCGTCAAGCCCGCCGATGCGCGCTCCGGCTCGCTGCTGCTCAAGACCGACGACGGCTATGCCGACGCGACCCGTCTCGGCATCGATGTCGATCTCACCGTGTCCGGCCCGACCGTCCGCGCCCGTGTCACGCAGATTTTCCGTAACCCGACCTCGAACTGGGTCGAGGCCACTTATGTCTATCCGCTGCCGGCCGGCGCCGCCGTCGACACGCTGAAGATGGTGGTCGGCGAGCGCGTCATCGTCGGCGATATCAAGGAAAGGCAACAGGCGCGTGTCATTTACGAGCAGGCGCGGCAAACCGGGCAGAAGGCCGCACTGACCGAACAGGAACGGGAGAACATCTTCACCAATTCGCTCGCCAATATCGGCCCCAACGAAACCGTGCTGGTGCAGATCGAATACCAGGAGCCGGTCGCACAATCCGGCAATGAATTCTCGCTGCGGGTGCCGATGGTCGTCGGCCCCCGATATAATCCCGCGCCTCTCGTGCAGAGCGTCGACTTCCGTGCCGACGGCGGCGGCTGGGGCGCGACCAAATCGGATCCCGTCCCCGACCGCGATCGCATCACCCCGCCGGTGCTCGATCCTAAGCAAAATCTCCCCGTCAACCCGATTGCCATCACGGTTCGCCTGCAAGCCGGCTTTCCGCTCGGCGAAGTGAAAAGCCATCACCACCCCATCAAGATGGAAAGCCCTGACAGCGCGACGCGCATCATCAAGCTCGCCGAAGGCGTGGTGCCGGCGGATCGCGATTTCGAGTTGACCTGGAAGCCGGCGACTGAGGCCGCGCCATCTGTCGGGCTGTTCCGCGAGCACGTCGGCGACGCCCACTATCTGCTCGCTTTCGTCACCCCGCCCTCAGTCGAGCAGGCCGAACGAAAGCCACTTCCCCGCGAGGTGATCTTCGTCATCGACAACTCCGGGTCGATGGGCGGCACCTCGATCGTACAGGCCAAGGCGAGCCTGATTTACGCGCTCGGGCGCCTGCAACCGACCGACCGCTTCAACGTGATCCGCTTCGATCACACCATGGACGTGCTGTTCCCCGCCACCGTGCCGGCCGATGCCGGACATATCGGCAGCGCCACCTCGTTCGTGACTGCGTTGCAGGCCGCCGGCGGGACCGAGATGGTGCCGGCGATGCAGGCAGCACTGACCGACAACGCCGGCAGCGATGCCAACACCGTTCGTCAGGTCGTGTTCCTCACCGACGGCGCCATCGGCAACGAGCAGCAACTGTTCGAAACCATCACCGCGATGCGCGGCCGCTCGCGCGTGTTCATGGTCGGCATCGGTTCGGCGCCGAACACTTTTCTGATGACGCGCGCCGCCGAACTCGGCCGCGGCGCCTTCACCCATATCGGCTCGGTCGATCAGGTCGAGGAGCGCATGCGCGGCCTGTTCGCCAAGCTCGAAAATCCCGCGGTGACCGGGCTGTCCGCGAAATTCTCCGACGGCCACGCCGACATCACGCCGGCCGTGATCCCCGACGTCTATCGCGACGAGTCGCTGGTGCTGGCGGCCAGGCTCGACAAGCTTGCCGGCTCGGTCGAGATCAAGGGACGCATCGGCGACCGGCCGTGGGTTGTGACGCTTCCGCTTGCGAATGCCGCCGAAGGCAAGGGCCTGTCAAAGCTCTGGGCGCGCCGCAAGATCAGCGACGCCGAAGTCGCGCGTACCACGCGGCGGGCGAGCCCGGAGGACGCCGACAAGACCATCCTCAAGCTCGCGCTGGAGCATCAGCTGGTGACGCGGTTGACCAGCCTCGTCGCGGTCGACAAGACGCCGAGCCGCCCCGACGGCGAGCCGCTCAAGCTCACCGAATTGCCGCTCAACCTGCCTGTGGGGTGGGATTTTGCAAAAGTGTTCGGCGAGCAACCGAGGCTGCCATCGCAGCCCGCCGAACGGCGCGCCGATGCGACCGACGAACGCCCGCAGCTCGCGGCAATGAAGCGTCAGCTTCCGGTGGTCCCCCCTCAGCCTGCCACGCTCATGCTGCCGAAAACGGCGACCGACGCTGAACTGAAGATGATCGCAGGCATAATCCTGCTCGCGCTCAGCCTGTTCCTAGCTGTGTTCAACCGTCGTCAACTATTTGCGCGTTGACGCCGGATGAAAGGAGGAGGCGCCCCCACCTCCTCTTTTTAAGCGCGCGCGGCCTCCCATCCCCCAGGGCCGCGCGCGCGATTTTTTCCAAAATATCGAAAACAACCCCATGCAAAGTAGGCGGCAGCCGCCGGCATGGATGCTCCGAAAAAAAGCAATGTCCCGCTCCCGCTTCCTCGCCCCGCTCCTCTTCGCACTCGCCGGCCTCATCCTGTTCGGCCAGGGCGCCTACATCCACGCCAAGGCGCTGCTCGCACAGGTGCTGCTGGAACGCGCATTTGAGGAAACCATCGCGACCGGCCGCCCAACAAAACCGTGGGCCTGGGCCGATACCTGGCCGGTCGCGCGCATCGAGGTGAAGCGGCTCAACGCCAGCGCCGTCGTGCTCGCCGGCTCGAGCGGCCAGGCGCTCGCTTTTGGTCCGGGCCATGTCGAACTGACACCCGAAGCCGGCGAACGCGGCGTCGCCGTCTATTCCGCGCATCGCGACACCCATTTCCGCTTCTTGAAGAATGTCGCCGTCGGCGACGAGATCGCGATCACGCGAGGCGACGGCAAGAGATTCCGCTTCCGTGCAGACGCCACCTCGATCGTGCGCTTCGACAATTCCGGTATTGATCCCCTGACCGACCGGTATGAACTGGTGCTGTCGACCTGTTGGCCATTTGATGCACTGACGCCGGGACCCGAACGTTACCTGCTGCACGCCACCATGATTGGGCCGGATTCCTGATCTTGCATTGGACAGGCGCCGGACTATTTAAATTCTGCCGATCCCGTGAGATGTTTCGAACCGAACGCGATCGAAACTGAAGCAGCGAGACCATGGGCTACCAGGTTCATTACCTGCCGCTGACGCCGGGATTGTTTTCGATCCTGGTGATTTTGTTCGCGGGGCTGATCATCCTGATTCAGCTTCGCATCCTGCGCTATGCCTATATGCGCCTTGGCGTCGGACCGGGCATGGCGCTGATGCTGTTGTTCGGTTCCCTGATCGGCAGCTACTTCAACATCCCCATCACCATCCTGCCGGGGCCGGTCAGGTCGGCGCAAATCGTCGACTTCTACGGCATGCGCTATGTGGTGCCACTGGTCACCTCATGGCCCGGCACCGTGCTCGCCGTCAATGTCGGCGGCGCGGTTATACCGACGCTGATGTCCACCTATCTGGTGTTGCGCTATCAGCTCTGGCTCAAGGCAACGCTGGCAACGGCAATCATCGCCTTCGTCATCCATTCCATGGCAACGCCGGTGCCGGGGGTCGGCATTGCCGTGCCGGTATTTCTGCCTGTGGTGACCACGGCGATCCTTGCATTCCTCCTGTCGCGCGAATACGCCGCCCCGCTCGCCTATATCGGCGGCTCGATGGGGACCTTGATCGGCGCCGACCTGCTCAACCTCGACAAGATCTCTGGCTTAGGTGCTCCCGTCGCCTCGATCGGCGGCGCCGGCACATTCGACGGCATCTTCTTAACCGGCATTCTCGCCGTCCTGCTCGCCGGAATCGCATCGCCTTCACGCCCGCGGCCGGCCTTTTAGACTTGCCGAATGGCTGGCCTGCGTCCCTCGTTCGCGAGTTGCCACCGTCCTTAACTCTCAATAAAAGCAATAAAAAGTGGCACCACGGCGCTCACCGCGGGCGGTGAGGAAGCGACAGGGTAAGGGTACGATTTCGATGGAAGCTCAGGTCAGTACTGCGTCCGCTTCATCAGGCAAATGGTCGCCTCCGCCGGAGGCAAGCGACATTGTCAAGAGCATTCATGCGATGCTGCATCCGCGCAATATCGTGCTGGTCGGCGCGACCGACAAGCCGGGCAATTATGCCGAGCGCATCTGGAACAACCTGATCAAGTACAAATTCGAAGGCCGCCTCTTTCCGGTCAACGCCAGGCGCGAAACGATCTGGGGCGTTACCTGCTACAAGGATTTTTCCAGCCTGCCGGAAAAGCCCGACCACGTGCTGGTGCTGGTGCCGGCACGCTTTGCCGTGCAGGTGATCCGCGACGCGGCCGCCGCCGGCGCGCGCTCGGCGACCATCGTCACGTCAGGTTTTTCCGAATTGCAGGACGAGGAGAGCCAGAAGCTCGCGGCCGAGCTGCAGACGGCCATTCGCGAGACCGGGCTTGCGGTCACCGGGCCGAACTGCCTTGGCAACCTCAGCGCGGGCGAAAAGCTGTTCACCAATATCGACGACCGCGTGGTGACGATGGAAGCAGGACCGGTGGCGATCGCCGGTCAATCCGGCGCCATCGTCATGGCGATCCGCCAGGCGCTGGAGGATCGCGGCGTCGGCGTCGGCTACATGGTCACGACCGGAAACGAAGCCGGGCTCGAGACGCCCGACCTGATGACTTACTTCGCGGCCGATCCGAGCGTACGCGTCATCGTGGTCTATCTCGAGGGCGTGCGTAACACCGCAGTTTTCCGCAAGGCCTGCAAGGCGGCGCGGGCGGTCGGCAAGCCCGTGAT
>JBATYU010000464.1:0-4473 GCA_049674245.1 Bradyrhizobium sp.
ACATGGCGCGCTCAAGCATTCGACTGAATTCTACGAGCCTGACGATGGGCTCGTTTTCCGTCGGCAACGCCATCTCGGCCATCGGCTTGGTGTCATAAAAATTTAGTACGTCAATCCGCGCCTGATAATCAGCCCAGAAAATACCGGGTGCTCGGGCGACGCGCTCCACCGCCGCGCGAAAGCGGGTTGCGCCGCGGTGGAACCCGACCTTGAGTATCGACGATCCGATCGTGATGAACATGACCGGCATTTTGCGCGCACCGAGGGTGGGGTCCAGCTTCACCGCGCGATCAAGAAGATCAATCCCGATTACAGCGCCAAGGCTATGTCCTATGACCACAAGCTCGTCTACGTCAGAGCCACTAGCTGCCGCAACGATCTCGGCCGCCAATCTGTCTAGTCTTTGCTCGATGATCGAACTACCACTTTGAATATACTCGCGAGAGAAAATCCAGTCGTCGAAAAGGTCGCCCAGGTGCAGCCAGCGCCATGGACCAACCAGAAGCGTTGCGAATGCGAAGAGACCGATGCCGATGGTGAGCGAGATTGATCCGCCGATTTTGAAGGCAAACTCGCCAACAAGAAACGCGGCTACGATGAGAACGCCGAACGCAACGAAAGGATACAGAAAGAAGCCTGCGTAGTGCCAATTCGTTCGCAAGTAACCCCAGAACGCGCCAGCCGCCACGAAATCCAGAAAGGCAAAAATGCCCTGCGGAATACGGGACCAAATAGGTCGTTGTTTGAAGCTTTCAATTACATCGTCCCACCGGACAAGGTGATAGTCGGTTTCGACCTGCCAATTGGGACCAGTGGTCGTCACCTTCCATTTTATTTGGTCGGTACTATCACGCAAACCATCGATGAAGGCTTTCACTAACCAGGTACGTTGGAACCGTGCCATTTCGCGCACAAACCGTCGTTGCGCACCGGCAGGCGGCATGGTTGGATCATAGCCGCCGATATGAAACACCAGCCGCTTTGCGACGGTGGTTCCCGCCATAATAATCCTACTGTCAATATCAACCGGCGAATTCTTCACGCCCAGTCTTCGGTCGATCTATAATTGCAATAGGTACCAAGCGAACGTCTGGCGCCAATGGTTGTCAATAGGGAATCGGCCAAGTCATTAAGGGAACGCGGGTCGGGTTGTTTTGCCCACCATCCGCTGACCGTTGTCGACATCTTATCTCGAGCTGCCGCAATAGCGTGCGTCGGCGCAGCGATGCTTGCCGGATCGTCTGGAGGGGCGCTCACTCAGGCACAGAGGAGCGTATCCTCTGCCGAGAGATGCTTGGAGCAAATCTAGATCTTTCGTTGGGTGCACAATTGCCCCGCACAGCGGCGCGTCTGAAATCCGGTGAGCCCTTGAAAATTGTAGCAATCGGCTCATCCTCGACAGTAGGGCTCTGGGTGCTTAGATCGGCGGCAACTTATCCCGAGGTGATGCGCCGAGAACTCTTGAGACTTAGACCCAACGCCACGATAAATGTCGTTAACAGCGGTCGAGTCGGCGACACGATCCCGGGCAATATCGCACGTTTCGAACGTGACGTTCTCGCCCACGCGCCCGATCTCGTCGTATGGCAGTTGGGCACCAATGACGTCGCCTGGGGTGGTCGGCCGGACCACCAGCTCAAAAGCAGAGTTGTTGAAGGGGTAAGGTCGCTGAAGGCAGGCTCTGCTGACGTAGTGCTCATGGACCTGCAATATGCCCCGCAGGTGCTCGCGTCGGCTCACACCTCAACTATGGAGGCCATCATCGCCGATGTCGCGAAGCAGGAGGGTGTTGGACTATTTTCTCGTTTTGCGCTGATGCGAAACTCGATCGATTCTGGAGTTGCGCAAGGCGAGCTTGTGTCCTGGGACGGATTGCACAATACCGCCGACGGGTATGATTGCATTGGTCGAGCCCTTGCCCGAGTGATCTCAAATAGTGCGCGTTGACCGCCTCTCTCGGGGGATGCGAAGGCCGCGATGGGCATGCGGCCCATGCGGCTCGCCGCAACTGTCACAGGTTTGACAACGACCGTCTGATTTCGTCCGCTATGGTGATGGCGACGCCCAACGCGGACAGGACCAATAGCATGAGGAGGATTGTGTCCAACATCCGGCGCTTCCCCGAATTATTTTTTCCGCGATTTCGGTCGTTAGTCCAGAGACTCTTAGCCAAAAAATAGCGGGGAAAAAGCGTACTGTCACGCGCCACGCTCTGTGGCGGCCAGTGTGCGCATGACTTCAGCCACGGGTGGGTAGGGCGCAGAACAAGTCGATCTCCCGATCCACGGCCAGTGTGCGCAGGTTCACCTTGATCAGTCTTTTGACCGTGCGGCGCGAGAATCGCTTCGATACCACCCTTCCAGGCCCCACCTTGCAAAGTGCCCCGAACAGGTCCGGCTCGATCTCCCCCCATATTCGAACGGCGCGACCAAGACTCGATCCGGCCGCCGCGCCAGCCCCAGGCTCCCACCGTGTTCCCGCTCCAAGGTTAGACAAGGCTTCTCAGCCAACGGCTTGTCCATTTTCTGCCGCACTTTGGCTTTCATCATGCCGACGGGCCTTTGCGAGCCGGGGGGGATGACTGGTTCGCATAGGTATTTGGGGGTTCAATGACTCGCGGAATAGCAACAGCTGATGCGTTGCTCCTGCGTCGTGGTAGCTTATCCACGATCGCATTGCTCATTGGCGCGACTATCGTTGCTTGGAAGACTGCAACCTGGATCGCAGATCTCTGTTCGCCCGCCTCCGATCCCATGCTTAAGGAACAGTTGGCTTTTTTCGACCAGCGGTTTCCTCAGGATCTGAAAACTTCACCGTCCCTTTCCTTAGTTCGTGCTTTGAGCTCCGAGTTAGAGGTAAGGTTGCAATCAGCCAAAAATGTCCTTGCGCAGAGGCTGCTTGCCGCGAGTCCGCCTGCGGCTCGTGAAGAGGCAACTGCTGTTTCTGTTCCTGTGCCCAGGCCGAGACCAGTCGAGGCGATGGCATCTCAACAGAGCAGTGAAATAGCGCAGGCCGACGCCCCTGCGCTGTTACAGAAACTTGCCGAACTGCTTCGACCGCGCATTACGCTAGCCTCATTGACGCCGGGCGATGCTGTGTCGAGCGATAGACTCGCCTCCCTGGGCTACGACAGCCTCACCGCTGTCTACGACATCTCGGCCCACACGATCTACATGCCGAACGGCTATCAATTGGAAGCCCATTCGGGATTTGGCACTCTGAAAGATGATCCACGACACGTAGACGAACGAGATGTTGGAGCGACCCCACCAGCTGTTTATCACCTGATGCTGCGAGAAAGAAAGTTCCATGGAGTTCAGGCGCTTCGAATGATCCCGAAGGGGCGCAACAATATGCGCGGCCGGTCGGGGCTGCTCGCGCACAGCTATATGCTCGGTCCCAATGGAGATTCTAATGGCTGTGTATCCATCAAAGATTACGAAATGTTTTTAGGTGCCTTCCAGAATGGCGAGGTCAAACATCTACTCGTGGTCACCAACTTGCCTGATTTAGTGCTGTAAGCGCCGCGCGCTGTAATGTAGCCCTGAGAGAACCCTCATCACGGTAGAGATTGCACGTGGGAGTATTAGGCGGGTCAGCCTCAATGGCCGGCAAAAATTCCACAAAACGGCCGACACCAAAATTAGCAGCATGCTTGTGAGCTTGGTAGACGGCGATCGATGGCGCCAAGGCTGTCAGATCCTGCCCTGAGCGGTTCACGAATCCACGGCCTCGGCAGCCCGCCGCTGGCCCGCAAAATGTTGAGCCGCGGTTTTATGGGCACACGCCACCAGCGAGGCCGGCGACGAGCAGAGACCGCAATCCACGGTAGGACCACAGCGCACTTGCTATTTAGAGGCATGGCAAGTTTTTATCGTTCTATATAGAAACGCGCTGTGGCGAGTGGAGTGCGCTGTGGTCTGTTGCACCTAACACCTGTTTGGAGAACGATAATGCGGGTCTATATCATTGTTGCGAGCCTAGCATTTTCGGTCATCGGGGATGCCAGCGGCACAGTTGTCGATACAGGAGCGGATGCGCAGCGATATTGCCAGCTACTTATTGAGGGCTCGTTCCACGATGACGGCGAGGCACGGTCGGCCGGCTCATGCGAGGGAATGGTCGAGACTGCGATGCTCTTTTCACCAAACCTGCCAGCTGACGTGCGAGCATGCCCCCCGGCGCAAGGTAGCATTTTGGAAAGTGTCAAGGTCCTGTTGCGGTACCTCGACAACAATCCGGATCGATTGAACGAACCTGGAATTACCCTTGCTATCGAGGCATTCAGAAATGACTGGCCGTGCCGTGGTGACGACACCAAGGCCTCAGGGGGATCTGGGCCTAGACCAAAAAAGCGCATGCCGAAACGTGACCGTCCGTCTTAGTTGACGCAAGCAATATCAACGCTGTATCCACTCCGAGGAAACAACTTCCATCAACATCCGCCCCTCTCCCGAGAACACAAGGGGAGAG
>JBATYU010000465.1:0-1787 GCA_049674245.1 Bradyrhizobium sp.
AGCCAACACCATAGATATCATCGCTTGTCCGATGTCCCTTTTGATCGCATTACGGGCTCAAGTCGGTCATCGTGCCACTTCCGAAAAGTGCCATCGACAACCGAAATCGCGGACTCGTTCGATTACCTCGTCGGCCTGCCGGAGCAGCGTCGGCGGGCGGGTAAGCAATTCTACGCTAGCCTAGCTTCACCGATTGCCTGATAAAGGCTGATCGAGCCTAGAATGATGGACAGAATTCCCATGAGCGTCCAACCTAAGGGCGATCCCGACGCCATAGTGTAGCCTATGATCCAAACGCCAAAGGCAGCTATTCCTGCTGAAATCAACAACGAGAGCGCTCTATCCATATGCGTCCCTTTTCAAGGTCTCGCTCCAGCATGAAAGAGGTCGCCAACTTAGGCGGCTTTAACTTGCCCCGTTGTCGCCGTCGCCATCGGCGCAAAACCGGCACGCCCGCGCCCCACATGGCAATGACCATGATCGCGCTAGCCGCCGCTCCGACGAGCACTAGGATGACAGCGAGCGTGTAAAT
The DNA here is from genome assembly GCA_049674245.1 of Bradyrhizobium sp. Taxonomy (GTDB): domain Bacteria; phylum Pseudomonadota; class Alphaproteobacteria; order Rhizobiales; family Xanthobacteraceae; genus Bradyrhizobium. The sequence goes on from JBATYU010000465.1 coordinate 533, forward strand.
CACGGCGCATTTTCCAACGCGACGGACAGTACCCACTTTGCTCAGCCTGATCTGAGCAAAATTGAACAGCGGCGGCGAACCCGATGTGATCGGCTATAGCCGAACGTTGCGGGCCGCCCTCGCGCCGTTCCGCCAAGATGGCCCCAGGGTCGCCCCCCGAACTTGGGGCCGTTTAAGCGGACCTTTAAGCGATCAGGCGCGTTGAGGCCTTGAGAACCGGGGCGACGACAAACGCGGAGCTTTGGTTATGAGCAGTATTCCTCTTCACATAGAAAGAAGGTTCGAGCAGCGGTGGGTCGCTAGATTTTTCTCGCCGGTCGCATCGGCCGCGCCCAAAAGCACCGACTTGAAAGGCACCGTCAACAGCTTGCCGCGCCCTGCAATAGCAAAAGAAAAACCCGCCGGTGCGAAGCGGCGGGCTCCAGGCGACGGGCATTTAGCCGATCTTTAGTTTTTCCGCCGACGTTTTGCCGCGGTTTTCCATCTCTTCGTAGCTTACTTTGGCACCCTCATTGAGGGTGCTCAGGCCGGCTCTTTCCACGGCCGAGATGTGTACAAACACGTCTTTGCCGCCGTGATCGGGTTGAATAAATCCAAATCCCTTAGTCGCGTTGAACCACTTCACAGTACCTGTCGCCACGTCCGCACTCCCTTTTTTAAACGATGGCGACAGCCTAGATCGGTCGCGTACTAGACCGCAAGACAAACCCGCCGGCGGATCGGCGGGCTGTCTCGATGACCAGTCGGTGACCCCAAATCATCAGCGCAGCATCGTCCCGAATACATGGTCCCAAAGCGTGGTGCTGACGCCGTAGTTTCGGGAAGCAAATCTGTGATGGCTCTGGTGATGCTTGAGCAGTGGTAACGGCAATTTGTCGGGACCATGATGGGCGCAGTGATGCACGAACAAATACCAGGCATAGGCAACTAGCGCGCCCGCAACGAAAGCACCGCCTGCGATCAAATAGACCAGGGCGAAACAAATCCATATTTGCCAAAAAATTGTGAGGACCGCGCCGTCGGGATTGGCATGATGTAGCCGATGTTCGGTTGGTGCGAAACCATGCAGCACAAAGCGATGCACGAGATATTCCGCAAGGGTCAACGCAACGACACCACCGGCGAAAAGCTGGCGCTGTCGGCTAGTCTGGTCGAAGAATTACGCGCCCATCGACTACGACAAGCGGAGGAGCTTCTGAAGGTCGGCGTCCGACTGTCAGACAACACGTTCGTTGTGGCGCAGGCTGACGGCACA
>JBATYU010000466.1:0-2713 GCA_049674245.1 Bradyrhizobium sp.
GCTGGGCGGCAGCCTTGCTGCAGGTCTTGCCACTACAGGTCTTGCCATTGCGTTGATTCTCGGCCTGGCCGGGGCAGCGAACGCGCAAGGCGCGGTGCGCTCGGTCCATGGCGACTGGCAGATCCGCTGCGACACCCCGCCGGGCGCGCAGGCCGAGCAATGCGCCCTGATCCAGAGCGTGGTGGCCGAAGACCGCTCCAATGCCGGGTTGACCGTCATCGTGCTGAAAACCGCCGACCAGAAGAGCAAGCTGATGCGGGTGGTGGCGCCGCTCGGCGTGCTGTTGCCCTCCGGGCTCGGCCTCAAACTCGACAATCAGGACGTCGGCCGCGCCGGTTTTGTGCGATGCCTGCCCAATGGCTGCGTGGCGGAGGTGGTGATGGACGACAAGCTGTTGAATCAGCTGCGCACCGCCAAGACCGCGACCTTCATCATCTTCGAGACCCCCGAAGAGGGCATCGGCTTCCCGCTCAGTCTGAACGGGCTGGGAGACGGGTTCGACAAGTTGCCGTGAGGGGTTTCGTCATTGCGAGGAGCACTTGCGGCGAAGCAATCCAGCCTGACTAACCCGGCCATGGATTGCTTCGCGGAGCCTGTCATCGGGCGGCGCGCATTCGTGCGACCCGTTGGCTCGTAATGACGTGGCGGGCTCAGATCGCCATCCTCCAATAATCCCAAAAGCCGAACGTGATTCGATTTCGGGATAAGGATCAGCGATGGTCTGTTCTGGCAGAGCTTGAAGCTGAGATTTTGATCGAACAAGAGCTTCATATCGAGGCGGTGATCAGTCGCCTCTCACGGTCGGCAGCATAAGCGAGGCAAGCCCGGATGTCGTCCTCGGTCAATTCAGGGAAGTCGTCGAGGATTTGTTGATGCGTCTGACCAGCGGCGAGCCAACCGAGCACGTCCGCCACAGCAATCCGCATGTGCCGGATGCACGCCCGGCCGCCCCGCTTGCCCGGCTCGATGGAGATGATGTGCTGGTAGTTCATGACAACAGCTAACATTGTTCCGGGTTTTGTGCAGCAATGTTTCGTCTGGATCATCGCTGGCATCCCCAGGCGACCCCCAAGAGGGCATCGGCTTCCCGCTCAACCTGAACGGGCTCGGCGACGGGTTCGACAAGCTGCCGTGAGGGCGGACTGTCAGAACAGCAAAGCCATGCAGACTATGTTTTCATACAAACCATCGATTTGAACGGCGTCGCGCTGCAAACCCTCAACCACAAAGCCGACTTTCCTGTACAGCTCGATCGCGCGCGTGTTGTTCTGCCGAACCGTCAATTCCACCCGGTGAAGTCCGATGGTTCGGGTCGCGGCGAGCGTCGATCGGATCAAATTTGTGCCAATCCCCTGCCCACGGAACCGCGGCAGCAGACCTATCCCAAGAACGCCACCATGGGCATAAATCGGCCGTTCCTTGGGCGTGACATCACACCAACCGACCACCTCGCCCGCCGATACTGCGACAAATTGGGGATGGCCGCGCTGGATATGGTCGAGCACGAATGCCCGCGTATTCTCCAGCGGCGGGCCCTCAACGAACGCCAGATATCGCCCCTCCCGCGCAACAAAATCGAGGGCCCGGTGAAAGCCATCGATATGATCTTGTGTTATCGGAACAATTTCGACCGCGTCCATCGTTCTGCCAATGCGTTTGATTCCGCCCCTCGCGGAATGACGGCGAAACAACTATCTTGGATGCAATTCTCCGACAACGGACTGTTCTCATGACCAATCCCGCCACCACCTCGCTGCTCGACCGCGCCAATCTCGACCGCGACCAGGTCCGCCATGAAGTCGCGCGGGGCTTATCCGGCGCCGACGACGGCGAATTGTTCCTCGAATACGGCCAGACCGAAGCGCTGATGTTCGACAACGGCCGGCTGAAGCAGGCCACCTACGATACCTCGCAAGGCTTTGGCCTGCGCGCCGTCAAGGACGATGCGGTCGGCTACGCGCATTCCTCAGATGTTTCCTTGCCGGCGCTGATCCGCGCCGCGGACGCGGTCGCGGCGGTGCGCGGCGGCTATTCCGGAACGTTCGCGGCAGCGCCTGCGCATACCAATGTGCGGCTCTATGGCGACGACAATCCGCTGGATGCGCCGGGTTTTGAGTCCAAGGTAAAGCTGCTCGCCGAGATCGACGCCTATGTGCGCGACAAAGATCCGCGGGTGCGGCAGGTCACCGTCAGCCTGGGGGCCACCTGGCAAGTGGTCGAAATCCTGCGGCCCGACGGCGAGAGCTATCGCGACATCCGCCCCTTGGTGCGGGTCAATATTTCTGTCGTCGCAGGCCAGGGCGACCGCCAGGAAAGCGGCAGCAAGGGCTACGGCGGCCGCGAGGGCTATGCGCGCTTCATCGAGAGCAAAGCCTGGCGGGAGGCCGCCGACGGCGCGATCCGCGAGGCGCTGGTCAATCTTGAATCGGTGCCGGCGCCGGCCGGCGAAATGGACGTGGTGCTGGGCGCTGGCTGGCCCGGCGTGATGCTGCATGAGGCTGTCGGCCACGGGCTGGAAGGCGATTTCAACCGCAAGCAGACCTCGGCGTTCGCAGGGTTGATGGGCCAACAGGTCGCCGCCAAAGGCGTCACCGTGGTCGACGACGGCACCATGGCCTCGCGGCGCGGCTCCTTGTCGATCGATGACGAGGGCACGCCGACCAACCGCACCGTGCTGATCGAGGACGGCATTCTGGTCGGCTATATGCAGGAC
>JBATYU010000467.1:0-2871 GCA_049674245.1 Bradyrhizobium sp.
ATGCTGGGACACCTGACGAGATAGTTTTCCCGCGGCGTCAGTGCCCAGTCCTCGCGGGCGGCTTTCGCGCGTTCTCCCTTGCCTTCGACCGCTGGTTGCGCTTGGATACTTGCGGATCTGGGGACCATCTCATGCGTATTCTGGGAATCGTGGCGCTGTGCGCCGCGCTGGGCGGCTGTGTCACCGCCGAGACGGTTTCTTTTCGCGCTTCAAATCCACAACAGCAGGCGATGATGCGGGACGGGCAGCCTGCTCTCGTTTCCCGTCAGAAGAGTTCGCTGGTGTTGGTGAGGCCCGCTGCACGTCAGCTGCAAGCAAATGGTCGACCAGTCTTCGTCGTAGGCATCAATAACCTCGCGAAACAACCGGTGGAGTTCCGCGTAGGCCAAGTCGAAGCGGTCCAGCACGTGGGCGCCTCGGACTACGAGATGCAGATCGTCACCTACGAAATGCTCGTTCAGGAGGAGAAGAACCGGCAAGTTGCCGCAGCTATCTTCACGGGCCTTGCGGCGGGTGCCAACGCCTACAGCGCCTCACAAGCCGGCCACGGCACATACACGACACCCAGCGGCCGCACTGGCACGTTTTACAGCCCCACCGCGGCGGCGATCGCCCAAAACAACGCCGCGGTTCAGAATGACGCGATGATCTCAACCACTGTCGAAGCGGGTCAGCGCAACATGGTCGTACTCGAGCAGTCGGTAATCAAGGACAACACGCTTATGCCGGGCGAATGGTACGGCGGACAGCTGCACCTGGCGCCACCCACCGATCAGGCTGGCGGTCAAAAGACCTATACGATCGTCATCACGGTTGGAGCCGATCGACACGTCATTGATGTTGCGCAGGGGCCGGCAGGATCCTGACCCCGAAGGCGAAACCGATGTAATCCCCGCCTCGGAAGTGCTTTCGCGCCGTGTAGTATTGCCTTCGACCGCAGGTTGCGCTTAGGGTTCAAGGGGGCGAAAATGCGCGACGTTGTGACAGGCTTCTATAAAGACGTCCTTGCGCGGCTGATCGTCGCCGGCACCCTTTCAATTTCCGACAGCGTTCTAATCGTGCGCGCCGGCCCGCTGGACGAAGGATCGGACCGCGCTTCAATGGCGCATGCCCACCCTCACCCGCCGCCGACAACCAGACCACCGGCAAGAATGCTGGCTGACCTATTTTGGCGACATCCACGCCGGGACGATCACCGAGCGCGTCGGCAATCCGCACGCTACCAACCGATGGGAATGGCGCTGCGGCTTCTATCCAGGATCGAATCCGGGCGACCATCAGAGCGGCACCGCCGCCAGCTTCGCCGAGGCCCGCGCCGATTTTGAGAGCGCGTGGAAGATCTTTTTGTCAAACCGCACCGAGGCCGATTTTCAGGAATGGCGCGATCAGCGGGATTGGACCGCCAAAAAATATGCGCTGTGGGATGCAGGCAAAAAGCTGGAGCACCTGCGCGGATGATCTTGCGTCCTGCACCGCGAAGGGCGCAAGCTGGCTTGATCAGCGCTCCGACCTCGGCATTTGTCGGTGACAGAGAGTCGATAAAGCTCCCGCCTGATCCAAGGGAGCGTCGGGTATGGACGTTTATCGGTTTTACATCATTGGTGCGGGCGGACAATTGATCAGATCGGTGCGCTTCGACCGCCCAGACGACAGCGCGGCGATCAAACAGGCCGAACTTATGCTCGACGGCCATTCTGTCGAGATTTGGCAACTTGAGCGCAAGATAGGCCGGTTCGATACAACCCGGGCGCGGTTAGCTCAAAGAAAACTTTGACACGGATACGCGTCGGGCTCACCGATCAGGCCATGCTCCAGCGCTGTGCGTTTTTGGAGGATTGGAACATGACAGAAGTTGTGCAGGTGCGAGCCCGTGGCCACCCGGTAAGAGCGTGCACCGTTGGAGTCGCGCTAGCGCTGCTGATGACGAGCGGCGTGGCCAACGCGCTCGATGAAAAAGAGGCCGACTTCGCGCGACTTGTGACTGGCATGCTTTTTCTAACAATGCTGTGCAAGGACTACGCTCCGCAGTCTGAGGTTATGAAATACCTTGGAAGGCGCAGCTTGGGTGAAGACAAATCAAAAAAGATTCTTTTTGCTGTTGGTGCCGAGTTGACCAAGACGCTTCGCGCAGGCGGCATGAAGTTGGAGGATGGTGATGCGACGGAGGCTGATCTTATTCCTGAGATCAGCAATATCGTTGACGAAAACCTTTCCGGGCTGGTGGACCTCTGGCGTAAAGATAACAATAAAACCTGCCGCGACATTGGCGATATAGCGGTAACGAATGGCCTCGCGGAGAAGGCCAAATAGGGCATCCCCCGCGCCCGCGCGAGGCCTCGCCCATGCGGCGGCGCGGATTGGTCGAGGGTTGATGGCAGGCCGATCAAGCGGTGCTCGACGGGCCGCGCTACCGGAGTTAGCGATCAAATGAAACAGGCCGCCAACCTAAATGCGAGTTCTTTTTCTATGATCTATGCGCCGCGATCTTCGGCCCGATTGTGCTTTCCTGATCTGGTCGCGTAGCCTGTTTAATTCGCAGAACTGAGATTTTAGATTAGCTGCCGTGTCGGTAATGGCTGCAAGGCGTGTGTCATTGACGGCTGCAACACGTCGCTGAAGAGAACTCATTTGAACCCCCCCAACTAACTAACATAGGACGCTACGAACTCACTCGGTGATGGGGCAGTATGCTTTCCCTAGTTCGGGAGTTGCTGGTCAATATTGCTCACATTGGAAAAATTAACGCTGGCGCTGTCGGCTAGTCTGGTCGAAGAATTACGCGCCCATCGACTACGACAAGCGGAGGAGCTTCTGAAGGTCGGCGTCCGACTGTCAGACAACACGTTCGTTGTGGCGCAGGCTGACGGCACA
>JBATYU010000468.1:0-5309 GCA_049674245.1 Bradyrhizobium sp.
GCCTCCTGGCCGAAATTCTTGATCTGGTCCTTGAGGATCGCGGAAATTTCCGCGGCGCGGATGTCCATCAGCCTGCCTCTTTCATCGCGTGCTTGATCGAATTGAGTTTGGTGCGAAGCGAACTATCGACCATCCGGCTGCCGAGCTTGACCACGAGGCCGCCGATGATCGCCGGATCGATCTTCACGTTGAGCGCGACGTCCTTGCCCGTCACCGTCTTCAGTGCGGTCTTCAAGGCGTCGAGATTCTTGGCGTTGAGCGTCTCGGCCACCGTGACATCGGCGGTCGCCTCGCCCTTGAATTTGGCGACCAGCGCACGGAAGGCGCGGATCACGTCAGCCACCGCAAACAGCCGGCGATTGGCGGTGAGAACTTTCAGGAAATTGGCGGAAATGCCGGAAATTCCCGCCTTCTCAAGCACCGCGGTGAGCGCTCTCGCCTGCGCGTCGGCCGAGAAAACCGGGCTGCGGACCAGCCGTTTCAGATCGGCGCTCTCGGCGAGCATGGCGTCGAACCGATCGAGATCAGCCTTGACTGCATCGACGGATTTCTGATCCCGGGCCAACTCGAACAAGGCCGTTGCATAACGGCCGGACACTCCCGAAACGGACGGATCTTCGTTAGCCACAGGCAAGCTCTTTTAGCTATCAAATCCGCAAGAGAAAAACCGTCGCCTCAAATAGCGGCGCCTAGCGATTCAAGCCCTTGGAATTCAAGCGGGACTTCGATTTTCGACCGGCTAGAGAGGCGCCGGGATCGTTAAAATCGCGGCTTTGCTAACATAGCGTGCGCGCAGGTGCAACGGCGCGAGCCCGCGACGCCGCCGGATCGCAGCTGCTTTTGCGGCGGGTTTTCGATCTGTTTCTTCGGCAATGCCGGCCGCCATATTCCATCTCGCGGGCCGCACGCGACGGCGCCTCCCCGCCACCATCGACGAGGATTGTTCCGCCTCCTCATGCATGGACGCCATGACGAGGCAGCAGGAACGGGAACCCGGCCCGAGTCATTTCGACGACGCATTACTTGCGCAAACCTCGCCGTTGCCGGGGATGACTTCGCTTTTCAGTATTTCCAAGTATTAAAGTAGATAATAAATCGTTAATTTCGAAGATTACGGAATATATCTTGATTGCCTGTATCCAGTAACAAGATGTTTCAGCCGTCAACAAATCGGAATTACTGCCCAATTCATGCCGCATTGCGCCACCAAACGGCACTGCACAAAAATTGGGACGGGGGTTCCACTTGTCGCATGTGTGGCAATACTATCTGAGGGACTATTATATGCTAACATCCAAAAAGTCGGCACCGGGAAATCTAACCCAGTCGCGCACGGCGCTAGCTGTTTTTGCCGCAACTCTGTTTGTCGGTGGGACTGCCACCGAGGCCTCGGCCAAATCCAGTCATCACCATCACCAAGCCTTCCATCATCACCATCCCGCCCGCTATGCCGGCAATGGCTCAAACCGCGCGCCGGGTTGGTCGCCGGCTTCGTCCTGGCGTGAGGCCAATGCAGCGATGACGCCCGTGTCAGGCACCGGGCACAGCTTCTCGGGGATGGCCTCCTATTACGGCAACGAGTCCGGCAGCAGGACCGCCTCGGGCCAGCGCTTCGATCAGAACGCCCTGACCTGCGCCCACCGGTCCTTGCCGTTCGGCACCAAGCTTCGGGTGACCCATGGCGGCCGTAGCGTCGTCGTCACCGTCAATGATCGTGGCCCGTTCATCCGCGGCCGCGTGCTCGACCTCTCGACCGCCGCGGCGCGCGCCGTCGGCATCTCCGGCGTCGGCCAAGTCACTGCCGAAGTGATTTAAGGCGTTTTGGCGCCTCTTCCATCCGTCAACATTCGGTAAGCGTGGCGTAGCGGCCGCAGGCCTTCCTGCACGCCGAAAAGAAGTCTGCCGTCAGAAATGGCGGCAGGCTTTTTTGTTGAACTGCTGCCCACCGTCATTGCGAGCGAAGCGAAGCAATCCAGCTCAGAGAAGACTGGATTGCTTCGTCGCTACGCTCCTCGCAATGACGACGAGGCTCGATTCCATGTCACAGGAAGCTCTGCGGATCGACGTCCACCTCGAGCTTGAGATTGCCCTTGGTCTTCGGGCCGGCGGCGAGCCACCGTCGCAGATAGTCCGACAGGTCGAAACCGCGCGCCGATTTCACCAGCAGGCGGAAACGATAGCGGCCCTTGATCACGGCAAGCGGCGCTTCGGCCGGACCCAAGAGCTGAACGTGCTCATCCCTTGGCGCGACCGCCGCCAGCCGCCGCGCAAAGCCTTCCGCGGTAGACCTGTCCCCGGCGGATATGATCAGGCTCGCCAGCCTGCCGAACGGCGGATAGAAGGTGCGCTCGCGCGAGGCGATCTCGTTTAAGTAAAACGCCTCGCGATCGCATGCCACCAGCGCCTTCATCACGGGATGATCGGGCTGATGGGTTTGCAAGTACCCGACGCCGCGGCCCTGGTCGCGCCCGGCGCGCCCGATCACCTGGTTGAGCAGTTGCCAGGTCCGCTCGGCGGCGCGCGGATCGCCATTGCCAAGGCCGAGATCGGCATCGACCACGCCGACCAGGTTGAGCCGCGGAAAATGATGGCCCTTGGCCACCAATTGCGTGCCGATGATGATATCGACGCGGCCCTGCGCGATCTCGTTCAATTCGCTGCGCATGGTCTCGATCGAGGTGATGAGGTCGCTCGACAGCACCATGCTGCGCGCATCCGGAAACAACGCGGCTGCCTCCTCCTGCAGGCGTTCGACGCCGGGGCCGACCGCGACCAGCGATTGCTCCGCCGCGCAATTCGGGCAGGCCGGCGGGCGCGGCATCGAGAAGCCGCAGTGATGGCAAACCAGCCGCTGGCGAAATCTGTGATCGACCAGCCAGGCGTCGCAGATGGTGCAGGCAAAGCGGTGTCCGCAGGCCCGGCACAAGGTTAGCGGCGCATAGCCGCGGCGATTGAGGAACAAGAGCGCCTGCTCACGCCGCTCGATCGCGGCCCTGATCTCCTCAGTAAGTCTTGGCGAGATGAAACGACCACGCGCGGGGGCCTCACGGCGCAGATCGATCGCCTCGATATGCGGCATATGCGCGCCGCCGAACCGCGACGGCAGCACCACCCGCTGATAGCGGCCCTTGCGCGCGTTGACCTCGGTCTCGACCGACGGCGTCGCGGACGCCAGTATGATCGGGATTTTCGCGATATGCGCGCGCACGACCGCCATGTCGCGGGCGTGGTAATGCGCGCCATCGTCCTGCTTGTAAGCCTGGTCATGCTCTTCATCGACCACAATCAAACCGAGATTGGCGTAGGGCATGAACAGCGCCGAACGCGCGCCGACGACGACCGGCGCTTCGCCGGCCGAAATCGCGGCCCAGTTGCGGGCGCGAGTGCGCGGGGTCAGCTCCGAATGCCATTCCAGCGGGCGCACGCCAAAACGCTGGGCGAAGCGATCGAGGAATTGTCCGGTCAGCGCGATCTCCGGCATCAGGATCAGCGATTGCCTGCCGCGGCGGATGATCTCCGCGATCGCTTCGAAATAGACTTCGGTCTTGCCCGAGCCGGTGACGCCGTCGAGCAGCGCGACATGAAAACTGCCGTTGGCCGCCAGCGCCCGCATCGCGTCGACCGCGCTGCGCTGCTGACGCGAGAAATCCGGCTGCGCATAGGATGGGTCCGGAGCCGGCGGCGCTGGAGGCCGCGGCATCGGCTCGACGTGAAGCGTGCCTTCATCGACCAGGCCGTCGATCACGCCCGAGCTGACGCCCGCTTCCTTGGCGGCCTCGGATTTGCCGTGCAGCAGGCCGTCCGACACGACCTCGATCAGCCGCCGCCGCGCCGGCGTCAGGCGTTTCGGGGCCTGGCCGACCAGGCGCACGCCGATCCGCACCCGCTCGGGCCCCAAATTCTCGCCCATCCGCAGGCACATCCGCAGCACCATGCCGCGTGCGGAGAGCGTGTAATTGGCGACCCAGTCGACCAGCGAACGCAGCTCTTCGGTCAGCGGCGGCACGTCGAGCTTTTCGCCGATATCCTTGAGACGGTTATGCAGGCGCGGATCGGGATTGGCATTCTCCGCCCATACTACCGCGACCACCTCGCGCGGCCCGAGCGGCACCGCCACGACGTCGCCTGCATGAAGCTCCATGCCGCGCGGCACGCGGTAGGAATAGGCCTGATTGAGCGCGACCGGCACCAGCACATCGACGACACGTGTCGATGAGGCGGAGGACGTGCTTTGGCTGACGGCGCGGTCCATTTTCAGAATCGGTGTTGGGCCAAACAAGGCTAGCGCCGGTTTGGCAAGTTAGCGAACGGTAAACGAAGCAGGTGCGATATAATTGATAGAATCAGAGCGTCCATAACCCCATGGCTAAGCCCGCCCCGGAACCGATCGAACTCGACAGCGCCGATGAAACCATCGCGCTGCAGATGATGCGCTGGCTGTCGCATTTGCGCGCCGAGCGGCGGTTGTCGGCGAAGACGCTGGAAGCCTATGCCCGCGACTTAAGGCAATGCCTCGATTTCCTCTGCGAGCATTGGGGCACGCGGGTGACGCTGGCTCGTTTTTCGTTGCTGGAGGCCAGCGACGTCCGGGCCTTCATGGCGATGCGGCGCTCCCACGATATCGGCGGACGCTCGCTGATGCGCAGCCTGGCCGGCCTGCGCTCGTTCGGACGTTTCCTCGAACGGGAGGGCAAGGGCAAGGTCGGCGCGCTCTCCGCCATTCGCGCGCCGAAAGTCGGAAAGACGCTGCCGAAGCCCATCCATATGGCGGCCGCCAAACGCTTTGCGGACGCCGACGAGCGCGCCGGCGAGACGCGTGACCCCTGGATATGGGCACGCGACGCCGCCGTGATGGCGCTGTTGTACGGCTCGGGCTTGCGCATCTCCGAAGCGCTTGGCTTGAAGCGCCGCGACGTGCCGCTGCCCGGCGCCGGCGAAGTGCTCGTGGTCACCGGCAAGGGCAACAAGACCCGCATGGTGCCGGTGCTGCAAAATGTATTGCAACTGATCCAGGACTACACGGCGGTCTGTCCGCATTTCTTACCCCCGGCGGGCCCGATCTTTGTCGGCGCGCGCGGCGGCCCGCTCAGCCCGCGGATCATTCAGCTCACCATGGAACGCCTGCGCGGCGCGCTGGGCCTGCCCGACAGTGCAACACCGCATGCGCTGCGGCATTCGTTCGCCACCCACCTGTTGAGCCGCGGCGGCGATCTGCGCGCGATCCAGGAACTGCTCGGCCACGCCTCGCTCTCCACCACCCAGCGCTACACCGAGGTTGACGCCGCGCGTCTCCTTGCGGTCTATAACGC
>JBATYU010000469.1:0-3561 GCA_049674245.1 Bradyrhizobium sp.
ATTTCGTCGACGACAATTTCATCGGCAACAAAAAAAACCTCCGCACGCTACTGCCGCGGCTCAAAGCCTGGCTGGAAGAGCGCGACTATCCGTTCGAGTTCTCGACCGAAGCCTCGATCAATATCGCGGACGACGACGAGCAGTTGCAGGCGATGAAGGACGCGAACTTCTTCGCGATTTTCGTCGGCATCGAGAGCCCGGATCCAGAGACGCTCGTGCAGATGAAGAAGAAGCAGAACACCAGGCGCAACATCGCGGAGTGCATCCATAAGATTTACGGCTACGGCATGTTCATCACCGCAGGCTTCATCGTCGGGTTCGATACCGAGAAAGTTTCAATGGGACAGGCGATGATCGACTTCATCGAGGAGACGAACATTCCGGTCTGCATGGTTGGACTACTCTATGCGCTGCCTGGCACACAGCTGACGCGGCGGCTAGCCAAGGAAGGCCGCCTGCACAAAGGCCATGACCTCATGAAGGTCGAGCAGGCGGGCGACCAATGCACGCTCGGCTGCAATTTCGACACCAAGCGTCCGCTTCGTGACATCCTTGTGGATTACAAGGCCGTGCTCGGGCACGTGTTCTGCCCGACGGCATACGCGGGACGGCTGTCACGGCTCGCCGTCATGCTCGACCGCTCCGACCGCTGCCGCGACCTGCCAGATGGCGACATGCGCAAGAGGCTTGGGGGCATCGACAGCGTACACAAGATCATGCGGACCCTACCGGAGGTTCGCGAGCCGTTCTGGAAGACCTTCGTCGAAGTCGCCAAGACCAATCCAGGCGCGCTGCGTTACATCGTGATGCAGATGGCGCTGTACCTGCACCTTGGGCCGTTCTCGAAGCGCGTGATCAGTGAGATTGACCGCCGCATTGCCGAGTTGGACGATATGCATCCGGTGACGGCCACGGAGTCCTCTGCTCGTCCTCGTCCGGTAATGGCCATGGGCAATAAATAACCGGAGGAATGAGCAAGTTTAGGCCGTGAACTCATAAAGATGCTATGGATGGACGGCAAGGTCCGCTTTGCTCCGATAGCTGCCTGGCGGAATCACCCGCGGGCGGAAAGGATCACTCCGTCTGGGTGTCGCACTGTCCCATGGGGACTGTTCCACTGCTCTATCGGGTGGCTCAGGCGGTCTCCCGTCTGGCAAAAACGCCCAAAAAGGCAATGGTTGGTCAGGTAGCGCCGAGAGACTGGCACCCGCTATCCCACTGTTTCATGTCCCATCCGGTGTTTCACTATTTCTCAGGCTGACTCACTGCTTTCCCGGGGCTGCGGGTTTCCAAGTTGGTCACGCCGAAAGAGGTCGGTGATTGATCGCGCGGGACCGAGGCCCCGCTCCCAATGCCCCCTGAACGACTCTAGGAAGGCCGCTGGTGAGTCGAGACTGGCGGGCTGTCATGAGCCCGGGCCCAATTTGAACCTTCCCGTTCACCGCGGTGACATACGTCCGGGGTCATTTTGCGCCTGTAGTTTGTAGCTTCCATTTTAGTTAGTCGGAGGTTTCAAATGAGTCCTCTTCAGCGGCATCTTGCCGACACGGCAGCTAATCTCAATGCTCAATTAAGCGAACTAAACGGACTGCGAGAGCAGGTCAGGAAAGCTCTGAAATCGCCGCAACCAAAACAGTGGAATGAGCCCGGCGCAATCTCACGGTCTTCACCAGAAATGGATCGTGAACCCGCCCTTGGCCAGCAATAGAGGGGATAGAACGCTGGTCACTCTCGGTGAAATGAAGCATAGATTTTTTATGGTGGTTCTGGTCACTACCATCGTGATGGCAACGACGGGGTGGGTCTATGCGTTAGGATGGTTCGGGCTGAAGCTGATCTACCTCGTCATCTAGCGGAACTTCGCGAAGCAACAATGCCAACACAACAAGCGAGGGTGTCCACGCGAGCATTGCTCCGAAACACATTGCTTGTAAGGTCGTCATCAAGCACCTTGGGTTTCCAGCCTATTTGAACAGCACATAGACAAAACCGCTCGCCAAGATGGCCAGCCTGATAATCGAGAGCCGCAAGTATACGAGGTCGCGATCCATAGGACGTGCCGCCACGTCGGCGATTCGGCAACCAAACGGTCCTATGATTCAACACCCGTTTCCAGGTTTCGTCGGTTCGGTAGCCGACAAATCAAATTAGGACGCTGGCGGATTCAACTTAGGCCACTAGGGGTTAAAACAGGCAGATCGCGAAACTGTGGGCAACGGCGCAGGGCCGTTTCTTTAGGTGCTGCCTGTCACGAAGCTGCCAGCTTTGTCTCGATAATTCTCCCGAACCGCAGGGAGGTTTCGATGTCTCATTGGCGAAAACCGCTGCCTAATTCTCGGTTCAACGCATTTGCAGTCTGGACGACTGGCATGTGGATCGTACTCCAGGAAGGCCGCTGGTGCGGGTTCCGGCCGTCGGCTGTGATGTGTGTCCCGGAAAACTGTTTCTGACTCTTGGGCGGGCCAGCGCGCTTGGAACATCTGAACGAAACGTGAGGTTTGGGCACCTTGTGGTCGAGTCTCCCCGCTACCATGAATCGTGAGAGGGGGCCCCAGTTCGGGAGATCCATCATGCGAAAGCTGATCACGACGATAGCGTTGCTGGCCCTGATCGACACTTCCTCGGCGATTGCGCAGACGGTTGGTTTGCGAAATCCATCCGCACCACCTCCATCGACGAACTCAGCGCAGCAATCGCTGCCGGAGGCACCGGTCGGCCACCGCCAACCGCGGGCCGATCAAGTGCCCTCGGAGAACAACCTGACGGGTGATCCGAACGATCCAATCAATCGCGAAAACGCGGAGCTTGACCGCATGGTCAAAGGCATTTGCCGCGGTTGCTAAATACTGAAAATTCCCAATGCTTATTTGGCGCGAATCTGGGTGCCTCGGGGTACTGAAGCGGCCTGTTTTGTCAGATGCCCCTCCGTGACTCCAGGAAGCCCCGTGGTGAGTCCTGCTTCTGCCGGCTGTCATGGTGCCGGTCGATCGGCGCCAGCGCATGACAATCTCGCCGCGCGGCGAGGATCAATCCTTCTGGTGACTCCTAGACGATGCCAGCTAGCGGCCTATCGAGCCAAGCTGAGCGGCAAGAGTCTGCGCAGTAAATACATTCATTCGGAGAACGGCTGTTGAGCCGTCGATCAGCTTCACGGTCACCTCGAAAATCGCTGGTTCCGTCTCGACGGTTTTCACGATCTCAGAAATCGCCAGCTTTTGCATATTTGCTCCCTGCGCAAAGAGCGCAGATGTCGACGTGAAAAGAATGGCTCCAATCAAAAGTAGTTTCTTCATGCGATCAGATCCTTCGGTTGAGGTCTCCACTTTACTCTCGCGCATGTAGATTTGAAGCGTTCTCCTGGTGGCGCCTATTCGCTTGAAGGGGCGCGGGACCGAAGCCATAGCCCCTGCACGACTCTAGGAAGGCCGCTGGGGCGGGTTTGGTCGGCGGGCTCCGGAGAGAGCCGTGAGCCGCCTCAACGGCACGGCTTTTGGTTTCTAGGGGTTCGTGGGTTGAGATCTCGCAGCGTTAGCACGAGACGCTTGGCGATCGCGCGCGGCA
>JBATYU010000470.1:0-4012 GCA_049674245.1 Bradyrhizobium sp.
CGCTGAAGCTGAGCGGCGTCGCGCTCTCCGGTGGGGCGATCAGCAATCTCGGCACGCTCGAGATTACAGGAAGCGGTAGTATCGAGAACGATGCCTTCGCCAACGCTGGCGGGACGCTGCTCGTTGACGCACTGCAGACACTGACGATCGACGAAACCACCATCGCCGACGGAACGCTGACCAATCACGGCACGATCGATTCGACCGGTGACAGCGCCATCGACAATGCCAATATCGTCAACAGCGGCATTATCGAGTCGACCGGCGGCACGCTGACGATCGATCCCGCTTTGCCGGTGACCCTGATCAATTCCGGCACGCTGGAAGCCAATGGCGGCGAGCTCGATATCACGGACGAGCCGGTGACCAACACCGGGACGCTGCAGGCGATCAACAACAGCAAGCTCAAGCTGACGTCGACGACGGTGACCAACACCGGCGGCCAGGTGAAGGTCGCAAGCGGATCGTCGCTCGACCTGACCAGCGCCTCCATCACGGGCGGCGGGACGCTGACCAACGCCGGCGCGCTTACCAACCTATCGGGCATCAATACGATCGCTGCCGCCGTCACCAACACCGGCACGATCGAGGTAGCCGCGGGTCTGTTGGATTTGTCCGGCGGGCTGAGTGGCGTGGGCACGCTGATCATCGACGACGGCACGACGCTGGAGCTCGGGGGAGCGACAGCTCAGACCATCACATTCGCCGGCGGCAGCAATACGCTTCAGCTCGACAACCTGCTTGGCTTTTTCGGAACGATCTCGGGCGTCGCATCAACCGGCGGCACGTTCACGATTACCGGCCCGGGCAATATCATCACTGCGGTCGGCGATGCGCTGGATTTCACCGCATCGGGCGGGACGGCCGGAAATCACGCCAACATGACATTGACGCTGGGCGGCACGCTTACCGGCGCCGCCAACGGCATCGTGGTGATCCAGAACGGGGTCGGCGACATCACGCTCGATCCGTCAGGCAATATCACGGGTCTCGCCGGCGACGGCATCATCGCCGAGGATAGCGTGACCGGGTCGGGCAACATCGTTGTGGATGCCACCGGCAGCGTAACCGGTACGGGTTTAGGATCGATTGGGATTCTTGCCCAGAATCTCAACGCGGCCAACAAGGGCAATATTTCCGTCACGGCGTTGGGCGGTGCCAGCGGCAGCGCTTACGGGATCGAGGCGCTGACGCAGGGCAACGGCGACATTACCGTCGAGTCCGCGGGCAATGTGACAGCGACCGGGCAGTACGGCATCCGGGTTGTAAGTTCCGGCACGGGCAGCGAAACCGTCACGACGGATGCGGGAAGCAACGTCGTTTCCGGCGGAACCGGGCTTAACATCGTCAACATCGACTCAGCGATTGCAGCTTCGGCCCACAGCACGATCAGTGTTACCAGCTACGGCACGATTCATTCCGGTACCACCAACAACAACGATGGAACGGTCGCCGGCGGCATCTATGCCGGTTATCGTGGCGTTGGCGCACCGACGGTGCCAACTGCCGATCCCAACGTCAACGGCACCGTGTTGGTCGCCAACCACGCCAACATCACGGCCGACGCCGGTTACGGCATCGACGCCTACAACTGGGGTAATGGCAACGTCACGGTGAATGACGGCGCGGGAACGACCATCTCCGCCGCGCAAATCGGCATCGGCGCGTTCGCTCTGAGCGGCGGTACCGGCAATGTCGCCGTCACCGTCGACGCCAACGCCATGATCACGGGAGCGTCGTACTACGGTATCGACGCTTTCAGCACCGATGTCGGAAACATCAGCGTCTCGATCTCATCCGGTGATGTCATCACGTCGGGAAGCAGCGGAATCCTTGCCGTCAATCAAGCCACCTCGATTCCGGGCGCGGCGCAAAGCACGATAAGCGTCACGGCCAACGGAATTATCCATTCAGGTGCGACCCCAAATCAGAGCGGAACGACACCGGCAGGCATTCTCGCCGGCTATAATCCCGGCGCGGCTGAGATCGCCAACAATGGCGTCGCGGGCAGCGTGCTCGTCCAGAGCAACGCGACCATCATCGCCGATGCCGGCTTCGGCATCGAGGCCTTTGATTGGGGCACCGGCGACGTGACGGTGACCACGGGCGCTGCGTCATCGATCACCGCTGCGGGAACCGCGATTGGCGCCTTCGCCCTCGACGGCGGCAAGGTCAGCGTCACCAACGAAGGCACGGCCACCGGCGCGACCGGCCTTTCCGTCAATGCCAATCATGCCGGCACGATTACCATCGTCAATGACGGACACATCAGCGGCGGGGCCGACGGCATCGACGTCTCCCAGATCACCCCAGGTTCGACCGGCTCTACCACGATCACGAACACGGGAACGATCACCGGTGCGGGCACAAGTATCGCCATCAACGAGAACGCCGTCGGTACGGCCACGATCGAGAACAAGGCCGGGGGCATCATCGGGCCCGCCACGGTGTCCGCATCGACGCATGCGATCGATGAGAGTGGTGGCGACATCACAATCGACAATGCCGGCGTGATCAACGGAACGATCAATGTCGGCAACGCAACCTTCACCAACGAGGCCAGCGCTACCTGGAATGTCGGCGGCGCCAGCGGATTCGGCTTCCAGTCGACCACCGGCGTTGCCGTATCCAGCACCATCGACAACGCCGGCATCATCAACCTGACTGACAGCGCCGTTATTTCCGGTGCCAACGTTCTGCAGATCATCAACTCCGGCACCATCGACGGTCAATCGGGCTCGACCACCATCGATGCCCACATCACCAATACCGGCACGATCGAATCGACCGGCGGCACGCTGACGCTGGATCCCGTTGATACCGTGAGCCTGACCAACTCCGGCCTCGTGGAGGCTGACGGCGGCGAGCTCGACATCACCGGCGAGCCGGTGACGAACACCGGAACGCTGCGAGCGATCGATGACAGCGTCCTGAAGCTGACCTCGACGACGGTGACCAACGCAGGAGGGACAGTATCAGTCGAAAGCGGATCGACGCTGGATCTGGCGAATACCACCCTCAACGGCGGAACGCTCGCGATCTCCGGCACCCTCGACTCGACCGGCACCGGCGCGATCGACGGTGCGAGCATCAACAATTCCAGCTTGCTTGAGGCCACGGCCGGCACGCTCACCATCGATGCGGCGAGCATCGTGACCAACACCGGCATCATCGAGGCGAACGGCGGCAACCTCATTGTCGATACCGCGGTGTCGGGGAGCCTCGAGATCTTCGGTGCCTCGCTGCTTGAGCTCGGCGCAGCTTCCGCCTACGCAGCCGCGAACGTTGCCTTCGCGGCCGGCTCCACCGGCACCCTGAAGCTCGATCACTCCGAGACGTTTGGCGGCACCGTTTCCGGGCTCGACGACAACAAGCTCGACCTCGGCGATATCACATCCGGCTCGAACACGACCGTCACCTTCGCGGGCGATGCCAGCGGCGGCACTCTGACCGTCGTCAACAATTCCGATCCGACGCAGGTCGCGCATATCAAGCTCACCGGCGACTATCTCGGCGTGCATTGGGTCACCAGCAGCGATGCGGTGAACGGCGGGACCGACGTAACCGAGGTTCCCGGCTCCATTGCCGGCCTCAATTCGCTTGGCAATGCGGTCGAAGGCGTCGCGGTGACCGCTTCGATCACCGATGGCGGCCAGATAGTCACGAATGCCACCTATCAATGGCAGCGCGATGGGCAGGACATCGCCGGCGCCACCAATGCGAGCTACACCCCGACCGAAAATGACGAAGGCCACGTGCTCACCGTCAAGCTCGGCTTCGTCGATGCGCTCCATCAGCTCGAGACCAGCACGGCATCGGCCGGCACGGTGCAGGAGAGCCCGACCGAGAACGCCTCGATTTCGCTGAGCGGCCTGACCAGCGGCAACGCGGTCGAGGGCCAGCAGATCACGGCGTCGGTGACCGAGACCGACGCGCCGGCAACCGGCATCACCTATACCTGGATGGTGGGCGGCGTTGCGGTGAAGACCGGAACGGATGCGGCCGGCGCCAC
>JBATYU010000471.1:0-5655 GCA_049674245.1 Bradyrhizobium sp.
TTGGCACACCTGGAGTGCGGCCGACAGGGATCGCGGAGTTCCCACCCCTTGAACTTCATCTTCGTCCTCGCGGTCGGGCTTATCGCCGGCACCATCTCCGGCATCGTTGGCACCGGCTCGTCGATCATGCTGATGCCGGTCCTGGTCTATCAGTACGGGCCGAAGCAGGCCGTGCCGATCATGGCGGTGGCCGCCGTGATGGCCAATTTCTCACGCATCCTGGCCTGGTGGCGCGAGGTCGACTGGCGCGCCTGCGCCGCCTACTCCGCGACGGGCATTCCGGCCGCCGCGCTGGGCGCGCGCACGCTGCTGGCGTTGCCCTCGCATGCGGCGGATCTTTCGATCGGCGTGTTCCTGATCGCGATGGTGCCGCTCAGGCATTGGCTGGCACGCCACCAGCTCAAACTGTCGATCTGGCACCTCACCGTCGGCGGCGCGGTGATCGGCTATCTCACCGGCATCGTGGTTTCCACCGGCCCTCTCAGCGTGCCCTTGTTCCTGTTCTACGGCCTCACCAAAGGCGCGTTCCTCGCCACCGAAGCCGCAAGCTCGCTCGGCATCTATCTGAGCAAGTCGGTGACCTTCGAACGCTTCGGGGCATTGACACCCGATATCGCCCTGAAAGGCCTGATCGCCGGTTCCTCGCTGATGTTCGGCGCCTTCATTGCCAAACGCTTCGTGCTGAAGCTCGAGCCCGAAACGTTCCGGCTGCTGATGGATGGCATCATGGTCGTGGCCGGGCTTTCCCTGCTGTGGACCGCGGCGACCTCATAGAGATCGCTTCGACCAGCTCCCTGCGATAGCAAAGGGAACCCGCTGCATCATGTCAGCGTTTCATACATAGTTCCGTAGAAGCCTCGAATTGATCGCGACGCGCGGATTCTCGAAATCAGGCTTGCCGGCCGACCAGTCCGGCAATTCGGAATAGGTGCCGCAGCCGCAATCGGCACAGAAATGATGTTTGACGATACGGCTGCGCCATTGATTAGGTCGCCACCTTCTCTATGTAAGTAGTCAGGCCAACCTGCGCCCGCGTGCAGTATGCTCACAATGTGCCGCGCTTCGACACACACATGTATACATACATACATGACAAACATACACACAACTACAGCGTGTCGCGCCTGAAAGGCGCTTCGCTCACTTCGAGCTGCGCGTTGCCGTAACGGCAGCCTCCCTTGAACGATCGGTTGTTATTATCGATCGGTTGTTATTTTTTTATTGTGTGATTTTTTTAGTTGCCGATATTTCCTGGCCCGGCGTATCGAATCATGCTGCCGGAATGGCGTTAGCATGGTCATCGCTAGGCTTTCCTTGCTGTCAGCTGCGGCGATCGTAGAAAAATCATCTCGATCCGCTCCCTCGCAATATCGATCCATTCCCTCGCAACGGTTCCTGCGATGGCAAAGGAACCTGCTGCAAGCATCTGGAACCTCCAAGCGTGATGTTAGTTGCAAGCGACACGGATTGACGCGATTCGTATCAACCATAATGTTGACAATTTGTAGTTGATTATTGCACGCTGCACGTCTTTTACACAAATCCATGAGGGATCACATGATCGCCCGACATATCGCGACGACGTGCGCCATCCTTGCTGGCGTTCTCATTACTCCCGCCGCCGCTGAAGACCGTATCAATCCGAGTTCCAAGCTGCCTCGCGAGAAGATCAATCTCGTGGCACCGCCCTTTGTGCACGCGCACGAGCAGGCCACCAAAGCGGGGCCGAAGATCCTGGAAGTCACCCTTGTGGCCGAAGAGAAGCAAATCGTCATCGACGAAGAGGGAACGACACTGCGAGCGATGACCTTCAACGGCTCGATCCCGGCGCCCCTGATCGTGGTCCACGAGGGCGACTATGTTGAGGTGACGCTGGTCAATCCCAAGACCAATTCGATGCCGCATAACATTGATTTTCATGCGGCAACCGGCGCGTTGGGCGGCGGCGATCTGACCTTGATCAATCCCGGCGAGAAGACCGTGTTGCGCTGGAAAGCGACGCGCACCGGTGTATTCGTTTATCACTGTATTCCGGGCGGCGTCATGATCCCCTGGCACGTTGCCTCCGGGATGAGCGGAGCGGTGATGGTGCTGCCGCGCGATGGGCTCAAGGATGGAGCCGGCAATCCGCTGCATTACGATCGGGTTTATTACATCGGTGAACAGGATATGTACGTCCCGCGCGACAAAGACGGGAAGTTCAAGACTTACGCCGCGCACGCGGACGCCTTCTCCGACACCATGGATTCGATGCGCACGCTCACGCCGAGCCACGTCGTGTTCAACGGCAAGGTGGGCGCGTTGACGGGCAAGAATGCGCTGACCGCCAAGGTCGGTGAGAACGTGCTGATCCTGCACTCGCAGGCCGATCGCGGGTCAAATGTGCATTTGATTGGCGGCCACGGCGATTATGTGTGGACGGGCGGCAAGTTCTCCAATCCGCCCCAGACCGGTCTTGAGAGTTGGTACGTCACCGGCGGCTCAGCCGTCGCGGCCATGTACAAGTTCCTTGAGCCGGGCATCTATGCCTATGTCAACCACAACATGACGGAGGCCATACAACTCGGCGCCACTGCCATCTTCAAGGTGGACGGCGCTTGGGACAATGATCTCATGACGCAAGTTTGTCCGCCCGAGCCGATCGAAGCTGCCACCACGGCGCAAGCACGGACAAAGGACCCTGCACTCGCGAAATCCAAAGCTATTTCCACGACGGCGGACATTTTCCAGTAGCTAATCCTTCCTCGCTCGCCCTATTTCTTGGCCACGATTTCCCGACGTCCTGCCGGGTTTCCGGCAAGACGTTTTGGAGCAAAGCCGCGCGGAACGGTGTCCCATCATGCTTGCTTGGCAAATCGCATCCACCACCAGGTTCGGTATCAGATTTGGCATCGCATTCCCTGGCATTGCGGTTCTCGCCATGGGAGCGCCGTTGGCGATCTCTGCTTCGGCACTTAGAGGCTCATCTTCAGCCGTCTCGCAGCCAAGCCTGGTCGAATTGCGACCCGGCACGTTCGCCTATCGGGCGAGCGGCGAATTCACCAGGGATGGAAAGCCCGTCAGCGCTCCGATGGTGAACGTCCGTATTTCACGTTCGCTGTCCATCATGCGTGGTCAGGTCAGCGTTGCCGATTATCAGCGCTGCATCGATGCCAAAGCGTGTCGGCCGGTCGTTCAAGACGCGGCGCTCCCCGATCGCCCGGTGATCAAGGTGAATTGGCAAGATGCCAATCTCTATGCGGCCTGGTTGTCGGAGCAGACCGGCATGTCGTTTCGTCTGCCGACGGACGAGGAATGGGCCTACGCCGCTGCCAGCCGGTTCGGTGATGATGCGGTGCCGGACGGCACGCTCAACGACGATCCGGGCCGGCGCGCGCTTGCGAATTATGCACTTGATGAAGCTCGTGCGGAGGGGATCGACAAGGTGCCGCAACCGATCGGGAGTTTTGGCGCCAATGAGAACGGCCTTCTCGATATCGCCGGCAATGTCTGGGAATGGACGCAAAGCTGTTACGTCCGCATCGTCCTTGACGCGCAAGGCGATGTCGCCGCGACGACGGTCAATTGCGGCATTCGCATCGCCGAGGGGCGTCATCGCGCCTACGTGATCGATTTCATTCGCGATCCGCGCGGGGGCGGTTGTTCCGGTGGAACGCCACCGAGCAATCTGGGCTTTCGGCTGGTGCGCGATGATAATCCCTGGCGCAGGCTGCGATTGGTGCTGGCGGCGGCGCTGGCGAATTTCGTGCCGAGCACGGCCAAATCAGAGCAGTGAGGCTTCCGCTCTCGCCAGCGCCGGAATGCGTGCTGCGCTGACGCTTTTTGCTTCGTCGGTACCCCGCGTCAACCGAGGGGCAACTGGCCGTTCGCCTACCCGTGGCCGGCCGCAACCGTATAGATTTCACCATCCGGCGTTATTCATATCTGAACCAAGCCTGCGGAACCGCCGACCAAGTCACGCGGGTCACATCCAATTTCTTAACAGGCCATCGATAATTGCTTGGCCCGGAAATGCATTTCGAATCATCTGAAAACCAGGAACCGAAAAATGATCAGAGGAATTGCTGCCGCCAGCGTCGCCGGTGTTGTCGCCCTCATCATCCTGCTGGGAAGCTGGTACACCGTCGATCAGACCGAACGCGGCGTACTCTTGCGCAACGGCGCGGTCGTCGGCACCGCGCAGCCGGGTCTCGGGTTCAAGGTGCCCATGATCGACAGCGTCGAGAAGATCAGCGTCAGGACCACGACCTACACGTGGGACAAGATGAACTCTTATTCGTTCGACCAGCAGCCGGCCGACCTCAAGATCAGCGTGACCTTGCGGGCGGCGCCGGAAAAGGTCTCGGACCTCTATGCGAAGTTCGGACGGCTGGACGCGGCCGTCAATCAGGTCGTCAGCCCCGTCGTGAACCAGCAGGTCAAGGTGGTGTTCGGCCGCTATACCGCGGTCAAGGCCATTCAAGACCGCGGCGCCCTCAACAGCGCGATCAAGGACGCCATCACCGAAACGCTGAAATACGATCCGATGATCGTCATCGAGAGCGTGCAACTGGAGAATATCGAGTTTTCCGCCAACTATCTGCATTCGATCGAGCAGCGCATGCTGGCCGAAGTCGAGGTGCAGAAGCTGCAGCAGAATGCCGAGCGCGAAAAAGTTCAGGCGCAGATCACGGTCACCCAGGCGACCGCGAAGGCGAACGCCGTCCGCGCCGAAGCCCAGGCCAACGCCGATGCGACGCGATTGAACGGCGAAGCGAGAGCCTCGAATATCAAGATCACCGGTGAGGCGGAGGCCGCCGCCATCGAGGCGCGTGCGAAAGCGCTCGGCACCAATCCGAACCTCGTCACGCTGGTGCAGGCCGAGCGCTGGAATGGGGTGCTGCCCACGACAATGGTGCCCGGCTCCGCGGTGCCGTTCGTGTCGCTGAAATAGGGTACGACCACGCCACGCGCTCCGGTGCCACAACGTGCGCTCCACTTTCCGCGGTGCGCGTCTCGGCTCGAAGCGACAGAGCACGATTGTGCAACGACGGCCGTCCGTCGACCTGTGTGGATAGGGCACAAATCGTGCTATCAACCGCGACGCAATCCCACGGCGACTCACCCCTTCATGGCCAAATCCACCCTCTCCTTTGTCTGCCAGAACTGCGGCGCGGCGTATAACCGCTGGCAGGGCAAGTGCGAGGCCTGCGGCGAGTGGAATACGCTCGCCGAGGAGGATGCCGGCCCAACCTCAATGCCGGTCTCGATCAGCTCGAAGCGCAAGGGCCGCAAGTTCGCGCTG
Source organism: Bradyrhizobium sp. (assembly GCA_049674245.1). Taxonomy (GTDB): domain Bacteria; phylum Pseudomonadota; class Alphaproteobacteria; order Rhizobiales; family Xanthobacteraceae; genus Bradyrhizobium. The sequence continues at coordinate 5,285 of JBATYU010000471.1, forward strand.
GAGACCTTGACCGGCAAGAGCTTTGAGGCCCCTCGCCTGCCGTCCGGGATGAGCGAGTTCGATCGCGTCACCGGCGGCGGCTTTGTGCGCGGCTCGGTGCTGCTGGTCGGCGGCGATCCCGGTATCGGCAAATCGACGCTGCTCACCCAAGCCACCAGCCTGCTCGCGCGCGCCGGCCATCGCGCGGTCTACATATCGGGCGAAGAGGCGGTCGCGCAGGTGCGGCTGCGCGCGGAGCGCTTGGGGCTGGCCGACGCGCCGGTGCAGCTTGCGGCGGAAACCTCGGTCGAGGATATCGTCTCGACGCTGTCGGAAGGCGCGGTGCCGCGGCTGATCGTGATCGATTCGATCCAGACCATGTGGACCGACAC
>JBATYU010000472.1:0-4133 GCA_049674245.1 Bradyrhizobium sp.
GATCATCCCACCAGAGCAGTGATCAGTTGGCGGCTTTCCTCCGGAGCATGACATGCGTCATGCCCTGCATTGCGCTGCACCAGGGACCGGAGAATTTGGCTGATCGGCGCGAGGACGTCCGGCGCGACTATCGGCTGCCGTAGGGACGCTCCATAGTCGGCCGTGAAATATCCTGATCTCTCTGTGGGAGAGAGGGAAGTCCGGCTGGTTGAGTAATGGATTTTGCAGGAAAGCGAGATTTTGGCGTGGCTTTCTTGCGATTTGGGATTCCGGTTTTGGGCGGATCGTGATTCTCTGAGCGGGTGGTGATGGCTCGGAGACAAGCCATGTCGAAGCCTCGCGACGAGCGGCAGAAGGACCTGTTCCGGCCGGCGCTGGATCAGATCATCGATAAGGGCCACCCGCTGGTGCGGCTGGCGCAGGAGATCGACTGGAGCTTCCTGGAACAGCGCTTTGCCTCGGTCTGCGAGGCCGGGCCAGGCCAACCGCCGCTGCCGGCACGGCTCGTTGCAGGTCTGTTCATCCTCAAGCACACTCATTCGCTGTCGGATGAGGCGCTGTGCGCGCGCTGGCTCGAGAACCCCTTATATCAGGTGTCTGCAGGCAAGCGTTTTCTACATCCGACGGCTCTCTGCTGAACATGACCGAGGCAGGAACTCCGATGTTCGCGAAGAGATCGCTGAACCTTATATCCGGTCGGAATTGATCGCCCGAACCAAAATCCCTCATTCGAGGAGAAGGAGTTCCAAGAGGACGGAACCAATCTACTATGGCGGCCGGCGCAAGCCGAGCCACGGGTTCTCGCGGTCACCGTCCGTCCTGGTCATGGCGAAGTTGACCTTCGCTCTTTCGGGCTATGCCTTGAGTACGGCACCGTCCGGGACAAGCCCCGCCTCAAGATAGCGCCAAAGCGCGATCATGAGCTTGCGCGCGACCGCGACGATGATAATTCGACGGATGCGGCCCTTCAGACTGCCCGTGCGTCGCTTGAACCAGCCCGCAAGCGCGCTCTGTGGTTGATAGCGCAGCCATAACCAGGCCAGCTCAATGCTCACCGTCCGCGCCCGAGGGTTGCCCGCTTTGCTGATGCCTTGGTCCCGATCCATGCTGCCGCTCTGGAATGGGCTCGGCGTTAGCCCAAGGTAGCTGCCCAGAGCACGCCGGTTCTTGAATCGGCGATAGAAGACCTCCCTCTCCAGGACGGTCGCTACTTGCGGGCCGATCCCTCTCAGTTGAACCAGCCGCCGGATCCTGTCATCGTATTGCGGTTGCGAAGAATCGACCTCGGTCTTGGTCTCAGCAGCGGCATCTCTTTGCGCATCGATCTCGTTCAGCATCGTGTTAACCAAGGCCAAACGCCGACAATGCCGGCTGATCTCCGCGGTGAGCTGGGGCGGAAGTGGCCGGCCGTCGCCGGTTATTGATGCCTTGAGCTGTTGAGCCCAATCCCGACGGCTTGGCCAGAAGTCGCGGATTCCCTGTGTGGCCAGGAGACCCTTGATGCGTCCGATATGCTGGACACGCTCCTTCATCAGGAACTGGCGCTCGCGATGAAGACGTTTGGCATCTTCTTCCGCTATCGACGGAACGCGCAGGATGCTACAGACCTTCGGTTCGCCGCGCCAAAATGCCATCAGGGTCCGAACTAGTTTCTCGGCGTCGAGGCGATCGGTCTTGGCGCGTCTTGCTTTGCGACTGACCATCAGGCTCGCAGCATCGAGCACATGGTTCACGACACCTCGTGCCTCGAGCACGCGATGTAGCCAGAACCCGTCATATCCAGCTTCATAGCATGACACGATCTGTGGCACTCGCCCAGTGGCTCGCGACACCTTCTCGATGGCCCGATCGATGATCTCGATCAGCTGCTGAACCGCTCCACTGTCGATCTTTCGAAGCGAGATTTTGTCGGACAGTGGCGTCATCATTCCGATCAGCCAGCTCGTGTTGCTCAGCTCTATCGCCATAAAGCAGGTGCTCGTCGCCGAAGGCGTCAGCTGGTTCACTGTCTGAGTGTTCATATGGCATCCTCCTGTGATCTGCCGAGAGCGGCTGGGAAAATGTCCCAGGCTCCGGATGCCTGCATAGGATCTATTACCAGTACTTCTGTGGCGAGCAGGTGTTCCGCCACGAGCTGGCCTTCGAGCGCTCGTCGATGAGCCGCTGGCGTGGGCGGCTGGGAGAGGAGAACCTGGAGGCGCTGCTGCAGGAGAGCCTGTCGGTCGCTCACAAGACCGGCGCCCTGGAGACGAAGGATCTGGAGCGGGTGGTCGCGGACACGACCGTCCAGCCCAAGGCGATTGCCCATCCAACCGATGCCCGCCTGATGTATCGGGCGATCGAGAAGCTGGTGGCCCTGGCCAAACGCGAGGAAGTGCCGCTGCGCCAGAGTTATCTGCGGGTCGGCAAGCGGGCTGCCATCATGGTCGGGCGCTATATCCATGCCCACCAGTTCAAGCGGGCCCGGCGGATGCTCCGATTCCTGCGCACGCGGCTGGGGCGCCTGATCCGAGATATCGGCCGCAAGATCGATGGCGACCAGGTACTGGAAGCCCTCTTCATCCCCTTGCTCAGCCTGGCAAGCCAAGTGCGTCACCAGGACCGGCATCAGCGCGGGCCCAAGATCTATGCCCTCCATGCCCCCGAAGTGGAATGCATCGGCAAGGGCAAGGCCCGTACACCCTATGAGTTCGGGTGCAAGGTCAGCGTGGCGACCCCGGTGACCTCACCCAAGGGCGGACAGTTCGTCCTCCATGCCAAGGCACTTCACGGCAACCCATATGACGGCCATACCCTGGGGCCCATCATCGCCGATCTGGAGAGGCTTACCGGCGTGGAGACCCGCCGCATCCACGTCGATAAGGGCTATCGCGGCCACAACCATCCCCACAGGTTCAGGGTCTGGATCTCCGGGCAGGTCCGCCGGGTCACTGCATCCATCCGGCGCGAGATGCGCCGCAGAGCCGCCGTCGAGCCGGTCATCGGCCATCTCAAGGCCGAGCATCGCATGGGCCGCAATTATCTCAAAGGCCCCGAGGGCGATCGCATTAATGCCGTACTCGCCGCTGCCGGCTACAACTTCAGCCTGCTCCTGCGCTGGCTGGCCGAGCTTTTGCGTGCCCTTATCCTCAAACTCGTTCGAACCACCCCAGCCGCTCAGGCCCTCTGGTAATCCCTCTGCCCGGATTCTTCACAGTCGACTCCGCATCGCAGCGAAACGACGCTAAGTGCCAGGAACGGACATGCACTCAGGCGGTCCCACCAGAGCGCTTGGGACTGCGGCGCTTGATCGGCAGGCGGTGGTACGGCCGGCCCCAGGGTGCCGCCGTATCAAGGACCTGCGCGCTGACGACGAAGCCCCACCGCCCAATCCGAAGCAATCCTAATCGGCTGCTCCGTCGAAACGGGTTGCTCGGCTACCCTTTACACCGGCATTATCTTACGACGATGGGCAATGGCCAACCCCGCTCTGGTGCGACCTACCGGATCGTCCGACGAATGGACCGCACCTATGGGGTTGAGTTGAAGCTACCGGGGGCTTTGCCCACACTGGTAACTAGCTTCGGAACAAGGGGGGCCGCTATCGAATGGATAGAGGGGCGCCTAGGCCAATTGGAAAATGCCATTCCCTTCAGTAGACCACGTGCGGCTCCAGGAAGCGTCAACCGCTGAACCGCAGCAATCTACTCAGATCGGAATGCGGCAAAATCCGGCATGTTTTTGGTCTGCGGCACCTCATGGCCAGACGACTTTCTGCAGCGGTGCCGGGTCTCAACAGTGCCACGAAGAGACATGCCGCGCCCGACGAGTGTAACTGATTAGTTTGCTGCTGCGGTCAGCTCACGAACGTGCCGTTCGTGCTGCACTGCATTGCGCGCGGCATCATTCTGATTGAACAGCTCGAGCGAGTCCAAGTCGTCCTCGACTGCTGGCGTCAAAGCCTGGTCCATATAAGCCTTCTTCCGCGGATCGCCCTTGATCGTCTTCGCTAGGCCATAGAGGTGGCGTGCAGCTCGCACTACCCGAACGAGCTTGCCGGCGGTTCCCCAGAGATACTTAGGATAGAAGGTCCACATCGGCTCGAGCGCAAAACTTGGGCGCCGATCAAGCCGAAATTTCAGCCGGAACATACC
>JBATYU010000473.1:0-13756 GCA_049674245.1 Bradyrhizobium sp.
GCCCCGCCGATACGGTAGGGTTTTCGCCGTCATTGCGAGGAGCGAAAGCAACGAAGCAATCCATACTTGCCATGCGGCCCCATGGATTGCTTCGCGGAGCCTGTCATCGGGCGCGCATTCGCGCGACCCGTTGGCTCGCAATGACGGATGACGTTCAAGCCACCATCAGCATGTAGAACACGATCACCGGCGACAGGCACAGGATCACCGACCAGATGCCGACCGACCAGAGGATGTCCTCGGTGGTAAAGCCCTGTTGCTCGGGAACTTGAAAGCCCTGCAGTTGAGGACCCGGAAGGTCCTGTGGTTCAACAACCGGATTGTCTTGCGTATTCATAACGCCCCCGCGTTTTCTTGTTATGGGGAGCTTGATACGCGAAAGCCTTTAAAAAGCCGGCCGCGATTTCGCTCGCATTTGACCACGGCGGCTACCGCGGATTAACCTTGGCACCTGCGGTAAAGCGTCAGCCCATCAGCGAGTGATAGGCGACGACCGGCGCGAAGCCGAGCAGCACCGTCCAGAAGCCGAACGAGGACAGCATCACCAAGTCCTGCAACTGCTCCGCGCGCGCGTAATTCCTGGCTTGATTGGTCATTGTTTTCCCCCGTCCTTTTGCTGGCGGGGATTCAATAGGCCTGAAATTTTAACGTTGCCGCCGCTGCTTGCGGCGAGTTCGAGCAAACGCGGTCACCGCGCATTAACCAAAAGAGTGGTTTGCGAAGACGTCGTCCGCCGTTCGATTTCCCGGTCGAGGCGCGCGGCCAATTCCGCGCCCACCTCCACCATGGGCGAACGGACTTCGGCGCTGTCGATCAACCCGGTTCGCGCCAGGCAATATTTGGCCGGCGCCGGGCTCGGTTCAGTGAACAACAACCGGGTCAGCTCAGCGACACTTTGCCAGCGTGCGAAAGCGGCGTCATGATCGCCCGCCCGCAAAAGCGTCCGCACCGATGCGAATGTATCGGTCTCGACATGGGCCGACAGCAGGATCGCGCCATCGGCGCCGTCGTTGAGCGCCTCGAAATAGTGCGCGTCCTCGCCGGTCAGGACGCGAAATCCGGCGGCCCTCGTCCGGATGAGGTCGATCGACTGCGCCCGGTCGGCGCAGCAATCCTTCAGGCCTGCGATGTTCGGATGTTCGGCAAGGCGCAACAGCGTTTCATTGGCGAGATTGACGGCGCAGCGATAGGGGATGTTGTAGAGCACGATCGGCCGCGAGGCGCGATCGGCGAGCGCGCCGAAATGCGCAAGAAGCCCGCGTTGCGACGGCCGCGAGTAATAAGGGCTCGAGATCAAGTAACCGTCGATCGGCCATGCCGCGGTCTCATCCAGGGTGTCGAGCATCTTGGCTGTGCTTGCGCCCGATAGCCCGAGGCAGATCGGCAAGAGGCGGCCGGCGGCGGCCAGCTCCGTACGCACCGTCGCGACAAGCCGCTCAAGCTCGTCTGCGCGAAACGTCAGGCCCTCGCCCGAGGTGGCGGCGAGGATCAGCCCGTCGACTTGGCGGCCGGCGTAGTGCCGGACCAGCCGCCGCAGTGATGGCTCGTCAAGCTCTCCGCCGCGGAACGGCGTCACCAGCGGCAGCCATAGGCCCTGCAATTGAGTGCGAAGATCAGTCATGGTTTCATCTCCTTGCGGTTGAAAGCGCCGGAGACGGGACCAACAAAAAACCCCGTCAAGCGGCGGGGTTCTTTGGATCTGCGTTGAAGCGAGACGTTTATCGCGCGCGTCGATCCGAGGCCCCCGGGCGGGGACCTTTTTTCGAGATTGCCGCGCACGAATTCGTGATCATTGGCGAATCATGATGGACGACATCCAATCTGTCAACGGCGCACAAAAAAAGCCGGGCTCGAAAGAGCCCGGCTCAAGGTATTGGCCACGTGAGGCCGACACAATCACCTTCCAAGAGGGATTACTGAACTTCCGCGCCACTGGAGGAGGGGGACAAATGCGCAACGCGAACGCTCAGCGTGTAAACATTATGGTCCTCGCCAGCGCCATGCAGCAACCGTCCGCGCCGCATGTCAGTCATGCGGAGAGGGAGGGGGCTTATGGCGCAAAGAATCAGGAAGGCCAGCGCTGCGCCTTGCTCACCACGAAGTCGCGGAAAACCTGCACCCGCGCAACGGTTTTCAGCTCTTCGGGATAGACGAAGTAAGTGTCGAGCTGAATAGAATCAGATTCTCCAAACAGCTGCACCAGGCGGTTATTTTCTTCTACCAGATAGTCCGGCAGCGCGGCGATCCCGAGGCCCTGCTGGCATGCGCGCACCAGGCCAAGGATGTTGTTGACCTTGAAATAGGCCTCGCGCGGACCGGAGCCGTTGCGGCCGGCCTCGATCAGCCAGTTGCGGTTCTGCAAATGCGGCGCGACTTGCCCGTCGGACAGCGTGATGATGCGATGCGCGTCGAGCTCGTCGAGCGTGCGGGGGGTGCCGAAGCGCTTGATATATTCCGGCGAGCAATAGGCGTGGAAACCCATGGCAAACAGCTTGCGCTGGATCAGGTCGGGCTGCGTCGGCTTGCGGGTTCGGATCGCGACATCGGCCTCGCGCATCGACAGGTCGAGCTCCTCGTCGGTGACGATCAGTGCAATCCGGATTTCCGGATAAAGTGCTGTGAATTCGCCAAGCCGCGGGATCAGCCAATTGATGCCGATGCCGGCGGTGGTCGTGATCTTGAGGTCGCCGCTCGGCCGTTCCCGGCTGTCGGTGAGTTTTGCGCGCGCCGCCTGCAGCTGCATGAATACGTCATGGGCGGTGCGGAACAACAGGTCGCCCTGCTCGGTGAGGATGAGGCCGCGGGCGTGGCGGTGAAACAACGACACCGACAATTCCTGCTCCAACGCGCTGACCTGGCGCGAAACCGCCGATTGCGACAGTCCAAGCTGCTCGCCGGCATGCGTGAAGCTGCCCGCTTCCGCCGCCGCGTGAAACACCTTCAGCTTGTCCCAATCCATATCGGTAAATCCGTCTCGGGTTCGAGAAATGCTCATCGTTACTCGGCCGCCGCGCGTTCGTTGGCGCGAAGCGCGATAAACCGCTCGGCCTCCAGCGCCGCCATGCAGCCGAGGCCGGCGGCGGTGACCGCCTGGCGATAGGTCTCATCGGCGACGTCGCCGGCGGCGAAGACGCCGGGCACCGAGGTCGCCGTCGAGTTCGGCGCCACCTCGACATATCCGGATGGTTTCAGCTTGACCTGCCCGTGGACGAGCTCGGTCGCAGGCGCATGCCCGATCGCGATGAAGACGCCGTCCGCAGCCACCTCGGTCAGCGTGCCCGATTTGACATTCTTGAGCCGGACGTGGGTGACCTTGGCGGGGTTCTCGGTGCCGCAGATTTCGTCGATCGCGGAGTCCCAGACCACCTTGATCTTCAGGTTCTTGAACAGGCGATCCTGCAAAATGCGCTCGGCGCGGAAATGATCGCGGCGATGCACGATCGTCACGCGCGAGGCGAAGTTGGTGAGGAACAGCGCTTCCTCGACCGCGGTGTTGCCGCCGCCGACCACGACGACTTCCTTGCCGCGATAGAAGAATCCGTCACAGGTCGCGCACGCCGACACGCCAAAGCCCTTGAACTTCTCTTCCGAAGGCGTGCCGAGCCAGCGCGCTTGCGCGCCGGTGGCGAGGATCACGGTTTCGGCGAGGTAGACATCGCCTGAATCGCAAGTCAGGCGGAACGGCCGTTGCTTGAGTTCCAGCTTGGTGACGTGATCGGTGACGATCCTGGTTCCGACATGGGTGGCCTGCTTCTCCATCTGCTCCATCAGCCAGGGACCCTGGATGACGTCGGCGAAGCCCGGATAATTCTCCACGTCGGTCGTGATGGTGAGCTGCCCGCCGGGCTGGATGCCCTGAATCAGAACAGGCTCCAGCATCGCCCGTGCCGCATAGATCGCCGCGGTGTAACCGGCGGGGCCGGACCCGATAATGACGACCTTGGCATGGATAGGGGCGGACATCGGCAGGTCCCTCTCTTTCAGGGAATTTGGTCTGGCTTGAGCGGAAAACGCCCCGAAAGGCATCGCGGCGGCGCCGAAAGTGTCAAATCCAAGTCTAAGATATCTGGCGAGCCATGCAAGAATTGCAATCCATATCGGCAGTTTTTCCCCACAGCCGGGGGTAACTGTCGCAACGTGCGCGCAATAAAATTGCGCAAGCCGGCTCGGCTGCGCTAAGAGAGTTGCCAGTCGTTCCCTGCAAGCCTTTGCCAGCCTCCGGAACCTGAATTCACGTGTCGAAGAATCTTGACGAGATCGATCTCAAAATCCTGAGCGAAATTCAGGCTGACGGCCGAATCACCAATGTGGAACTAGCCAGGCGCGTCGGCATTTCTCCGCCGCCCTGCCTGCGCCGGGTGCGGACCCTGGAAGAAGAGGGTTACATCCAGGGCTATCGCGGCTTGCTCGATCCACGCCGGCTCGGCTTCGACGTCACGGTGTTTGCGTCGGTGCATCTGTCGAGCCAGGCGGATGCGGATTTGCGCGCGTTCGAGGATTTCGTGCGCACCGAGCCCTTGGTGCGGGAATGCTGGATGCTGTCGGGCGAGGTTGATTTCATTCTGAAGTGCGTTGCACGTGATATGGCGACCTTTCAGGATTTCGTCACCCATCTGACCGCCGCACCGCATGTGCGCAATGTCAGGACATCGCTGGTGCTGCACAATTCAAAATATGAGGCCGCGGTGCCGCTGGAGGGCAACGCGCGGAAGTGAGACGGGCGGCCCTTAAGGGTGCGGTCGGAGGGGGAATAGCACCGTTCGCAACGGTGTTGTAGTTGCAAGCCCTGCGACGTCCGGGCAAACATGGGGAGGATGCGATGGCCGCACACGAAGAAATCAGACTTTTTTTCCCGGGTCTTGCCGGCCTCTACCAGCGCTTCTCGCCGTATTCTTACGCCCTCATGCGCTTTGCCACCGGCGCCATTCTGGTGCCGCACGGGGTTCAAAAAATCATCAATACGCCGATCGCGAAATTTGCCCCGAACATCGCGGCCAAGGGCCTGCCGTTCGCGGAAGGGCTGGCCTATCTCACCTACTTCGCCGAATCGGTGGCGGCCGCTTGTCTCGCCATCGGCCTCTTGACCCGAATCGCCGCAGCCATGATCGGGATCGAGATGCTGGTCATCGTCATCCTGTTCCAATGGCAGTTCGGGTATTTCTGGACCAATCGCGGCTACGAATTCGCGCTGCTTTGGCTGGTTCTGTGCATTGCCATTTTTTTCAAGGGCGGCGGCCGCTACTCGGTCGATCGATTGATCGGCAAGGAATTTTGACGTCGATCGTTCTGCCCGGGCCGGCCGGCCCGGGCAGATCGTTTTGTGGGCCCGCAGCTCCGCGGGTCGCGAATGTCAATTGCACTCAGCTAGCGTTGGGCTTGTCCAAATCCGTGCCCAAATCCGCGGTCATCCGGTTGCGGTGACGGCTGCAGGTGCAACTTGGCGTCGAGGCTGAGCGGACCCGCGCCTGCCGCCGCCAGATACAGGCAAGCGAAGCAGAGCACGATCGCCAGCGTGCCGCCATTGAGCAGCGGAAAAAAGTTCTTCGGAAAGTGCTCGATGAAATAAGCGCACGCCATCTCGCCCGACAGGACGAAGGCGACGGGTCGGGTCAACAGACCCAGCATCAGCATCCCGCCAAGAACGAGCTCGAACATGCCGGCGACCCCGAACAGCGAGAACGGCGTGACCGCCTCGAACATCGGGACCGGTGGAAACTTGAAGAGCTTCGCGACGCCGAACTGGAACAGGGTCAGGCCGGTGACGAACCTGAAGAGGCTCAAGAGATAGGGCTGATAGGCTGCAGCGATACGATCCGGGTTCATGGTGTCCTCCGAGGGAGCCCCCTGCGCCCCCGGAACTATCAACCACGAAGACACGCATTGGTTTCATGGCGCGTGGGTGCGATCAGCGGCCGCTCTGCGCTGCGGTGTCGAGCTTTCCGGCTGCGAACATCGCATCCAAGCTCCATGGTCCGCCGCCGGCGACGGCAAGATACAAGAACGTGAAACAAAGGGCGACGGCGAGGTCGCCTTCGCTCTGAACCGGAAAGAAGCTGCGCGGAAAATGTTCGATGAAAAAGGCGGAGGCCATTTCACCGGACAGGACAAAGGCCACCGGCCGGGTGAACAGGCCGAGAATCAGCAGCGTGCCACCGACCAGTTCGAAGAACCCGGCGACGCCGAACAGCGAAGACCACTTCAAGTTCTCGAACATGTCAACCGCCGGGAAACCGAACAGTTTCGCCAATCCGTATTGCAGCAGGATCAGTCCGAGGACGATCCGCAACACGCTGAGAATGCGGGGCGCCCAAATTGTGCTGGGTTTCACGGCCGATTCTCCCGTCGAAAAAAAACGCGCCGGCTACGAAGGCTTAAAAGGGCGGCTCCGCGGTCGGCCTTAAGATGTGCCGGTCTTTGACGCGCCGTCAAATCACCATTTGCGGCCGATCAGCGCATCGGCACTCCATGGACCGGCGCCGGCAAACACGAAGTAGAGGAAAACGAAGCAATATAGCGCGGCTAGCTCGCCGCCGTTCAATACCGGATAGAACCCCTTGCCGGCGTGCGCCACAAAATAGGCGGCCGCCGTGAAGCCTGAGAGGATGAAGGCGACCGGCCGCGTGAAAAGGCCGATCGTGAACAGCACGCCTCCAACCAGTTCGATCAGCCCTCCCGCTCCGGCCAGCGAACCGATCTGAACGTGGGCGAATGTCGGAACGGCCGGAAAGCCGAGAATCTTTCCAGTACCATGCTGCAGCAATTCCAGGCCGGTGAAGATGCGCAGAACGCTGAGGACGCTGAAGGCGCGCGGCGCCGCGCCCGAGAAGCTGAGCCAGGCCATCGGAGGTGATCCGTCGGTCGATTGATTATATCATATAACTATCAATATCAGCCGCGCCGCGACGCCAACTCACAAAAACTCACAAAGGCGTTAGTGCGGAATGGTGGCTCCGCGGCAATTTTTCGAGGCGCACGAAAAAGTCACCCGTCGGCGGCCTTTTTCGTTTGCGGCGAACTCCATGACCAGCAGCTCATTTCCTGGTGTGGCGTCCGCCCCAGGCTCGCAGCGCCTTCATCACCGGACCGAGCTCGCGTCCTTTGGCGGTGAGCACGTACTCGGCTCGCGGCGGGTGCTCCTCATAAAAGCGCCGCTCGATGATGCCGCTTTCTTCCAGTCGTTTGAGGCGCGCCGAGAGCGTGTTCGGGCTGATCCCTGACAGCGAGTTCTCGAAATCCTGAAATCTGCGCGCTCCGTTCAGGAACAGGTCGCGCAGGATCAGCACGCTCCAGCGCTCGCCGATGATGTCGAGCGTGCGCGCGACCGGGCAGTCCAATCCATATGTATCCGGCATTGCGATACCTCGGGTGGGCCAGCAGCAGGGAAGGCGGGACCGCTCTGGTCATTGACTATAATTTATATAGTGCCTATTGTTTAGAAAGTTAAGTTCAAACACGGAGATTATCATGAGCCAGGAGCTTGCGTCGTATTTGTCGTTCTATGTGACGGCCATATCGATCATACGCCCGGCAGTCATCATCGCCATTCTGACCGGCCTTTGGGTCGCCTTGCGGCGCACGGATCTGACGCCCGCGGCACGCAGCGGCACTTGGCTCGCCGTTGCGCTTGCGCTGGTCACGTGGTTCGTTGTCATCTGGAACGCCGCCGTCGCAGGTGCATTCGAGCCGCGCCCTGGCGCGCTGCCGTGTCGCGTCAACGGAAGTGCTCTCCCTCTCCCGTTCGGAGAGGGTTGGGGTGAGAGGTTACGGTCTCTTGGGTGCGGCACCCCCTCACCCGATTTGCTGAGTTTATCATCGGGCGGCGCGTTGCGCCGACCCGTTGGCAAATCGACCTCTCCCAGCCGGGGAGAGGTAAGCGAATCCGTGGACAGACCGATTCAATAAAAAATCATCACGCGCTAGCGCCACTCGACCTTGGTGATCTCGTAGGCCTTGGCGCCGCCGGGCGCCATCACTTCCACCGTCGCGCCCTTCTTCTTGCCGATCAGCGCGCGCGCCAGCGGCGAGGTGATGGAGATGCGGCCCTTCTTGGCATCGGCCTCCGGCTCGCCGACGATCTGCCACACGGTTTTCTTGTCGGTGTCTTCGTCGACCAGCGTGACGGTGGCGCCGAACTTGACGGTGTCGCCGGAGAGCTTAGAGATATCGATTATGTCGGCGCGCGCCAGCTTGTCCTCGAGCTCGGCGATGCGGCCTTCATTGTGGGACTGCTCTTCCTTCGCGGCGTGATATTCCGCGTTCTCCGATAGGTCGCCATGCGAGCGTGCTTCCGCAATGTGCTCGATGATGCGCGGACGCTCCACCGACTGGCGCTTCTTCAATTCGACCTCGAGGGCGGCATACCCGCCGGCGGTCATCGGAACCTTTTCCATCATCTCTTCCGTCCTTCAATCGTGCGGGCGTAGGCTTGCGGCCCGCACGAAACGCTTTGCAAGACTAGGCTGTCGCGGCTCGAAACGCAGCCCGTCAGCCAATTAATTTTCGGACCCCGCGAAAGGGCCGATTCAACATCCATAGGGGCGGAGTGTTCCAGCCAACGGGCTTTATTGCCAATCAATTAGCGGGCGCTTTGGGCCCGCCAACGATCAGTTCTCGGAAAAATAGCTCTGCAGCGTGCGGACCTCAAGGTCCCCGTCCCGATAGGCGCGGATGCCCTGGGCTGCCGCCACGGCACCTGAAAGAGTGGTGTAATACGGCACTTTATGCAAGAGGGCAGCTCGCCGCAGCGAACGGCTGTCGGCCAGCGCCTGCGGCCCCTCGGTGGTATTGAAGACCAGCTGGACATCGCCATTGGTGATGGCGTCGACGATGTGCGGCCGCCCCTCCAGCACCTTGTTCACCTTTTCAGTGGGCACGCCCTGGTCGACGAGGAAGCGCTGGGTGCCCGAGGTCGCCATCACCTTGAAGCCCAGCGAGAACAACAGCCGCACCGCGTCGGTGATTCGGGTCTTGTCGATCTCGCGGACCGAGACGAACACCGTGCCCTTGCGCGGCACGCGGGTGCCGCCGCCGAGCTGGCTCTTGGCGAACGCCACTTCGAACGAGCGGTCGATCCCCATCACTTCGCCGGTCGATCGCATCTCAGGTCCCAGCACGGTGTCGACGCCCGGAAAACGCGCGAACGGGAACACCGATTCCTTGACGCCGACATGGCCGAGCTTGCGCCGCTTCAGATTGAAGTCGGCGAGTTTTTCGCCGGCCATGATCCGCGCGGCGATCTTCGCCACCGGCGTGCCGACCACTTTGGCCACGAACGGCACCGTGCGCGATGCGCGCGGGTTGACCTCGAGCACGTGGATCTCGCCATCCTTGATGGCGTATTGCACGTTCATCAGCCCGACCACGTCGAGCCCGAGCGCGAGTTCGCGGGTCTGCCGTTCGAGCTCGGCGATCATCGTAGCGTCGAGCGAATGCGGCGGCAGCGAGCAGGCGGAATCGCCGGAGTGAATGCCGGCTTCCTCGATGTGCTCCATGATGCCGACGATGAAAGTATCCTTGCCGTCGGAAAGGCAGTCGACGTCGATCTCGGTGGCGTCGGACAGATAGCGGTCGAACAGCAGCGGATTCTTGCCGAGCACGGTGTTGATCTGCCCGGTCTTGTCGTTCGGATAGCGTGCCTTGACGTCGGCGGGCACCAACTCCGGCAGGGTGCCGAGCAGATAATCGGAGAGCTGGTTGTCCTCGCGGATGATCTGCATGGCGCGGCCGCCGAGCACATAGGACGGGCGCACCACCAGCGGCAGGCCGAGATCGGCCGCCACCAGCCGCGCCTGCTCGACCGAATAGGCGATGCCGTTTTTCGGCTGCTTCAAATGCAGCTTGTCGAGCACGCGCTTGAAGCGGTCGCGGTCTTCGGCGAGATCGATCGCGTCGGGCGAGGTGCCGAGGATCGGCACGTCGGCGGCTTGCAGCGGATGGGCGAGTTTTAGGGGCGTCTGGCCGCCGAACTGCACGATCACGCCATGGAGCGTGCCGTTCTTGCGCTCGGTCGCGATGATCTCAAGCACGTCTTCCGACGTCAGCGGCTCGAAATACAAACGGTCGGCGGTGTCGTAGTCGGTCGACACCGTCTCCGGGTTGCAGTTGATCATGATGGTCTCGAAGCCGGCGTCTGCGAGAGCGAAGCAGGCATGGCAGCAGCAATAGTCGAATTCGATGCCCTGGCCGATCCGGTTCGGCCCGCCGCCGAGGATGATGACCTTCTTCTTGTCCGACGGCGCGCTCTCGTCGGCAGGCGCGCCCGCGAACGGCGCCTCATAGGTCGAATACATGTACGCCGTCGGCGAAGCGAACTCGGCCGCGCAGGTGTCGATCCGCTTGAACACCGGGCGGACGGCGAGCGCGTGACGTTTTGCCGTGACCTCGGCTTCCGTCGTCTCGGAAAGCACCGCAAGCCGCGCGTCGGAAAATCCCATCGCCTTCAGCGTCCGCATCCCGAACGCATGCGCCGGCAGGCCGCTTTTGCGGACCTTGCTCTCCATCTCGACGATGCCGCGCATCTCGCCAAGGAACCACGGATCGATCTTGCAGGAGGTGAAGATGTCTTCGTTCGACCAGCCAAGCCGCATCGCCTGCGCAAGCTGCAGGATCCGGTCCGGCGTCGGCGTGCCGAGCGCGGCGCGAATCGCGTTCTTGTCGTCGCCGCGCCCTAATCCCTCGATCTCGATCTCGTCAAGCCCGGTCAGGCCCGTCTCCAGACCGCGCAGCGCCTTCTGCAGGCTTTCCTGGAACGTGCGCCCGATCGCCATCACTTCGCCGACCGACTTCATCGACGTGGTCAGCGTGGTGGAGGCGCCGGGAAATTTCTCGAACGCAAAGCGCGGAATTTTGGTGACGACGTAATCGATGGTCGGCTCGAACGAGGCCGGTGTCGCACCGCCGGTGATGTCGTTGGCAATCTCGTCGAGCGTGTAGCCGACCGCGAGCTTTGCCGCGACCTTTGCGATCGGAAAACCGGTGGCCTTTGAGGCGAGCGCGGAAGAGCGCGACACCCGCGGGTTCATCTCGATCACGACCATGCGCCCGTCGGCCGGATTGACGCCGAACTGCACGTTGGAGCCGCCGGTCTCCACCCCGATCTCGCGCAGCACCGCGATCGAGGCGTCGCGCATGATCTGGTATTCCTTGTCGGTCAAGGTCAGCGCCGGCGCCACCGTGATGGAATCGCCGGTGTGGACGCCCATCGGATCGAGATTCTCGATCGAGCAGATGATGATGCAATTGTCCTTTTTGTCGCGCACCACCTCCATCTCGAACTCTTTCCAACCGAGCACCGATTCCTCGATCAGGACTTCGTTGGTGGGGGAGGCATCGATGCCGCGTTCGACGATTTCGATGAACTCGGCCTTGGTGTAGGCGATGCCGCCGCCGGTGCCGCCCATGGTGAAGGAGGGGCGGATGATCGCGGGCAGCCCGATGTCGTCGAGCGCGCGCAGCGCGTCGGGCAAGGTCTTGGTCTGCATCGAGCGCGGCGTTTCCAGGCCGATCCGGGTCATGGCTTCGCGGAAACGGCCGCGGTCTTCCGCCTTGTCGATGGCCTCCGCCGTGGCGCCGATCATCTCGACGTCGAATTTGGCGAGCGTGCCCTGCCGGCGCAGCGACAGCGCGCAATTCAGCGCGGTCTGCCCGCCCATGGTCGGCAACAGCGCAAAGCCGCCGGGAACGACGTGGCGCTCCTTCTCGATGATCTTGCCTACGATCTCCGGGGTGATCGGCTCGATATAGGTCGCATCCGCCAATTCCGGATCGGTCATGATGGTCGCCGGATTGGAATTGATGAGGACGATGCGAAAACCCTCCTCCTTCAGCGTCTTGACCGCTTGCGTGCCGGAATAATCGAATTCGCAGGCCTGGCCGATCACGATCGGACCGGCGCCGATGATCAGGATGGTGGAGATGTCGGTTCTTCTGGGCATCAGCTCTCACGGACGGAATTTGGGCACAAAAAAAGGGCGCGCGTGCCGCGCGTCCCTCGAGCAAGGCGCCAGGTTACCCCCGCGCGCGGCTGGTCTTTAGACCAGATTCCGCAGCCGCGAAAGGGTTTTAGAGTCCCCATCAACCGGCATTTTCCCGCCTATGCTTGCTTCGCAAGCTTCGGCGCGGCGAGCCCGCCGGCGGCTGGGCTGCTGGCTTGCCAAGCCGAAGCTTGCGAAGCAAGCGAAGGTTGGAGGCCCGGCCTGGATTCGAACCAGGATAAAGAGCGATGCACCGCTCTCGCGTTGAAGCGTTCCGCCACCGGGCCGGGGCGATCATCGCCGATAAGGTCGGGGCCGGCCACCGCTCGCGTCGGTTAACCCTAACCCGCTGTGGCGGATCATGCGCGAATTCAGAACGAATGCCGCGCCACGAAGGTCATGCGCCACGGATTATGTCCGATATTGAAATGCGCGCGCGAGGCGGTGAATCCGGCGCGCGCAAGCTTGGCCACAATTTCCGCCTCGCTGTAACGCTGCAAGCCGACGCGCGAGCGCAATTGCCGATAGTCCGACAGCGCGGTCGAGATCAGGCCGATCAGCGCGTGCTTCAGGAAGCCGTGGGCCGCCGCAAAGCGCAGCAGCGCGAATACGTCTCGCACCATGCCGACCTCGGGGCGCAGGATATCGCCCAGGATCAGCCGGCCCGAGGGTTTTAGCAGCCGGCGGATCACGGCAAGCGCGGCGTCAAACTCGTCCGCCGTCATATACTGTGCCACCGAAATCATGACCGCGAGATCGACCGATTTCTCGGCCATCTTCCGCAGGTCGTCCAGCGAGCGCACCCTGATTTTCGTGTTGGGGGCAAACCGCGCGATCAGCCGCCCGCGCACGCCCGGCGCGGGCTCCGCCAGGATCAGCTTGTCGCAGGCGTCCGCCACCTTCGCCGCCGACAACGCTTCGCCGCAGGCATAATCCAGTACCGTCGCGTCCGCCGAGGAGATGTACCCGATGATGTCCCGCGCGATGACCTCAAAATGCAGGTCGCGATGGTGCTTGCTCGCGTAAATAGTGTGCGTGGAATCGTAATAGTCGATCCAGTCATCCATGATCTTAAGGGGTCCGGCAAAAGGGGTTCCGATCGAGGAACCGCCACCTATATGATGCGTTAGACGGTCCGGGGGCCCGTGTCCAACGCCATCAATATATCCGGTTTCCTAACAGGAAGGTGCATCGTGAGCAAAGCCAAGTCCGACAAAGTGTCCCCCGATCTCGATACGCCGAACGATCTGCCGCCAGCTGCGGTCGACAAGATTTCGGCGTCGCTCAACACGCTTTTGGCCGACGCCTTCGCGCTCTATCTGAAGACCAAGAATTTCCACTGGCATGTCTCTGGCCGGCATTTTCACGACTACCATCTGATGCTCGACGAGCAGTCGGATGCGATCTTCGCGACCACCGACCAGCTCGCCGAACGGGTGCGCAAGCTCGGCGGCACCACGCTGCGCTCGATCGGGCAGGTCAGCAAGCTGCAGACCATCCAGGACAACAATGAGAGCTATGTGCCGCCGCGCGAGATGCTGCGCGAATTGATGGAAGACAACAAGCACATCGCGGCCGCCATGCGCAAAGCCCACAAGCTCTGCGACGAACACGCGGATTCCGGCACCGCGGGGCTGCTCGAGACTTTCATCGACGAAACCGAGCGCCGCACCTGGTTCCTGTTCGAGGCGAGCCGCCAGGAAGGCAGCAACGCGGCGTAGGTTCCGTACTTCCCCTCTCCCCTTGTGGGAGAGGGTGGCTTCGCGAAGCGAAGACGGGTGAGG